>JBGSLY010000122.1:0-2805 GCA_041740435.1 Parasphingorhabdus sp. | reverse complement strand
GCCTGTTCCTGTACGACCATATCGGCGGCCGAAAGCGGCTTCCGGCCGCCAGATCAATCCGGCTGCACGATCATGCGGCAGGTGGGCCTTTGCTGCCCGAACTGGTGCACGGGTTTGAATATTCCGATGGCTGGGTCGATGATGCGCGGTTGGTGGTGCTCAATGCCCGCGATGCCGCCAATCACGGCGCAGCGGTGCTGACCCGCCATGCAGTGACGGGACTGTCGCGGCAAGCTGGAGTCTGGCAGATCGTGCTTGAGGCCGATGGGCAGACGCGCACGATAACCGCCCGCGCTATCGTCAACGCCGCTGGTCCCTCGGTCGCCCGGCTGCTGGATGCGGCGCAGGAGCCAAGCGCACACAAGGTCCGGCTGGTGCGCGGTTCGCATATCGTCGTGCGCAAGATGTTCGACCACGACTATGCTTATTTTTTCCAGTTGCCCGATGGCCGGATATTTTTCGCCATCCCCTATGAGCGGGATTTCACGCTGATTGGCACCACCGATCAGGATCACGACGGCGGCGCGGACAAGGTCGAGGCCAGCGATGCCGAGGTCGCCTATCTGTGCGAAGGCGTGAACCGCTATTTTCGTAAGCAGATTTCCCCGGACGACGTTGTCTGGCGCTATTCCGGGGTCCGGCCACTGCTGGAGGACGGCAGCAACCGGCCGGAAGCGGCCACGCGCGGGTACCGGTTTGAGCTGTCGGGCGACACAGGCGAAGCGCCGATGCTGAGCATATTCGGCGGCAAAATCACCACCTATCGCCATCTGGCCGAGGAAGCGGTTGACCGGCTGGTGCCTATCATCCCGGCGCTGTCGGGTCCGGCCTGGACGGGCAATCGCCCGCTTCCCGGCGGCGATTTCCCGATGGAGGGTGCGGGCCAATTGCTGGCAAAGCTGATCCGCGACTATCCTTTTTTGGCGGCAGAAACCGCTGACCGGATTATCAAGGCCTATGGCACATTGGCTTGGGACTGGCTCGGCAAAGCGCAAACCGCCGCCGATCTGGGGCGCGATTTCGGCCATGGGCTGACGGCGGCAGAAGTGGATTTTCTGGTCAAGCACGAATGGGCGATGAGCTCCGAAGATATATTGTGGCGACGCAGCAAGCTCGGCCTGCATTTTTCGCCCGAACAACACGGCGCGCTGACAAGCTATCTGGCGCGGCAACAGGAACAGGAACCTGAACATGAATGAGCGTGTTTTGCCCTTGGAGGGCATCCACAATTTCCGCGACTATGGCGGTTATGCGCTTGCTGGCGGCGGACGGCTGAAGTCGGGCATTCTGTGGCGATCGGGGCAGCATGTCGATGCCAGCGCCGCTGACCTAGACCGCGTCCACCAGCTGTCGCTGATGACTGTAATCGATTTGCGCGGAGATAGCGAACGGGCAAGCTACCCCTGCACCCGGCATCCGGAATTTGGCGCGGCGGTGCTGTTTGCCGAAGGCGAAACTGTCGGGGGGCACGCCCCGCATGTGGAGGCCGCGCAGGCGGTCGAGACAGCTGATCAGGCGAAGGCCGCCATGACCCAGCTTTATAAGCTGATGCCGTTCCGGCCCAATCTGATCGCGGTGTTCCGCCTTTATCTGGCGGCACTGGCGCAGCAGCAGACCCCTAGCCTGATCCATTGTCTGGCGGGCAAGGACCGCACCGGGCTTGCGGTCGCGCTGGTGCATCATCTGACCGGGGTGCATCATGATGATATGATGGCCGATTATCTGCTGACCAACACCGCCGGCAATATCGAGCGGCGGATTGCAGCAGGGGCAACGGCGGTTCGCGACAATTTTGGTCATAGGATGAGCGACGATGCGGTCCGCACCCTGATGTCGGTCGACGCCGCCTATCTGGAGGCTGCGATAGCGGCAATTATCGAAGCCTATGGTTCAGTAGAAAACTATACCCGCGAGGTGCTGTTGTTCGATACCGGGATGCGGAATGCTTTGGCGGAACATCTCACAGCTTAAGCCGCCTCTAACGTCGCCATATCGATCACGAAACGGTATTTGATATCGTTCTTCTGCATCCGGGCATAGGCGGCGTTGATGTCCTGAATCGCGATCAGCTCGGTTTCGGGCAAAATGTTGTGTGCCGCGCAGAAATCGAGCAGTTCTTGCGTCTCTGCAATCCCGCCGATCCCGGACCCGGCGACCGCCTTTTGCCCGCCGAGCAGCAGACCGGTGTGGAAGGTCGGCATCATGTCAATCGCGCCCACCAAACAGATCGTCCCCTGCCGGTTCAGCAAAAACATATAGGGGGTGATGTCATGCGCGACCGGCACGGTGTCGAGCAGAAAGTCGAAGCTGCGTGATGCCGCTTTCATCGCCGCCCGGTCGGTCGAGATCAGGACATGGTCCGCCCCCAACAAGGTCGCGTCCGCCCCTTTTTCCGGGCTGGTGGTGATCATCGTGACTTCTGCGCCAAGCGCTTTGGCGAGCTTGACCCCCATATGGCCGAGACCGCCCAGACCAATGACCCCGACCCGGCTGCCCGGACCGATATTCCAGTTTTTGAGCGGCGAATAGCTGGTAATCCCGGCACAGAGCAAAGGCGCGGCGCGGGCCATATCGAGGCCATCGGGAACGGAGAGCACAAATTCCTCTCGCACCACAATCCCGCTGGAATAGCCGCCAAAGGTCGGCGAACCGTCGATCCGGTCCTTGCCATTATAGGTGCCGGTCATGCCCTTGTGGCAATATTGTTCCTGATCATCCTCGCACGCGTCACAGGTCATGCAGCTGTCGACCATACAGCCAACTGCGACCCGGTCGCCGACCTTGAACTTGCTAACCGCCGGGCCG
>JBGSLY010000121.1:0-3988 GCA_041740435.1 Parasphingorhabdus sp. | reverse complement strand
CGCCCGCACCCGCAGCAAAATCCTTGTAGGTGTCGATTCCGAATCCGGCTGACAAATAATTTTGAAATCCATTAGTCCCGAGATAGCGAATGATATCGCTGCCCGCTCCTGTACGAATTGTCACGTCATCTGCGGAGCCTTGGCCGATTACAAGTTCATCATTGCCGGTACCAAGATTAAAGTTCCAAACGCCATAGGTAAAGCTATCAACGACAATCCTATCATTTCCCGAGCCGCCCAAAAGGGTCAAGTTTTCGGTATTGCCTGAAAAATCCCGGTCTCGCGTGATATTGATGACGTCATCACCTGCGCCGCCGTCAGCGGTCAGATTGCCACGCACATCGGTGATGATATCATTACCATCACCACCATTGATCACATCGTTGCCGAAATTGCCTGCCAAAATATCATTGCCCGCAAGGCCGTCGATGATGTCTGCGTTAATCGTTCCGACAATGACATCATCGCCCGCCGTTCCGGTAAAATTGTCCTGAGGTGCGTCAAAAAAAAGATCTGGTCCCGTCGGCCAATGGGCGGCAATGGCACTATAGTTCATACTGTCTTGGCCTAAGATGCCGGGGCCTGCGATGCTCGGTGCGATCCTGTCTTTGGCCGAATAATAGAAAGACTGCTCAAGATTTGCGAAAGAATTGAAACGCACGATACAACCTCACCCTATACTCAATGCCTTCGTCGATATTTATCCAAATCATTGTATGCAAGCGTAAATTTGCGGGTCGTCCTCGTACCGTCGCAAAATGGTTCGGTTAGCCTGTGCGCATTCCTGCCATCCTCAGTGCCAATGCCGGATCGCGGGGGTCGGTCCAATCCTGTCGCTTTGCCCATTCGAGCAGTGACGCTGGGCGATGGTGAAATTGGGCGTTTATCGCCGCGTTATCGGCAATCAGCGGGGAAACGGCTTGCACATTATACCAATGATAAAAGCTCGCCATGCCATCATAGATCGACAAAGGCTGGACCTCTGCTGAGCCTGTAACCAGCATGCTCATCCGAGAGGCGAATTCGTCCGGGGTCAGGCTTTGGAAGCACACCGGCTTTCCTGCGGCCATGCTCAACCGCTCCGCCACTTCATCGCCGATCAGTGCCTCAGGCCCGCCAATCGCATAGCGCCCACTAGGCAGGTCATCGCGCTGCAAGGCCTCGACCATATAGGCGGCGACGTCGTCCAGACAGATCCAGGATATTTTGAGGTCCGGCCCGGCGGGATAGGCGAACACGCCTTGGTTGACGATCAGCGGCTTGGTCCAGCTGCGGATCATATTGTCCATGAACACCTTGGTCTCGAAAATGGCGTGAGCGACGCCGCTTTCGATAATGGCGCGCTCAATCTCGCGCCGCCCGTCGTGCGCCGGATTGCCATTGTCCGCGTCATCGACATAGCAACTGGTGTTGAAGACGATTTTATTTACGTCATTTGCTTTCGCCGCAGCGGCGATGGCATGACCCAAAATGGCAGCTTTCTCGCGATCAAAGACGAACGGCAGATGCGCAGCAATCGCGTCCGTCCCGTTAGCCGCGGCGATCAGCGAGGCGGCGTCGTAAATATCGGCTTGCACGGTTTCGACATCGGCAAATTCGGTTCCGGCAAAGGCCGCCGGATTGCGCAGCGCCGCGACCGGGGTCATGCCCGCCGCGATTAGCCGGGTCAGCAGCGGATGCCCCTGATCGCCGGTGGCCCCGATCACCAAAATACGGGTCAAAGTGCGTTCTCCAAACGGGCGGCGGATTGCCCGGCGATATAACCAAGGGTCAGCGCGGGACCGAGCGTGCCGCCTGCACCTGCGTAAACGGTGCCGGTTGGGCAGGCGATGACATTGCCCGCGCCGTATAGCCCGGCAATGGCCTGTCCGGATACGTCCAGCACCTGAGCCTTGCCATTGGTGCGCGGCCCGCCATGGGTGCCAAGCGCGCCCAAAGAAATCTCCACCGCATAATAGGGCGCTGTGTCGATACTGCCCAAGGTCGCCGCCGCACCGGGGCGCGACCGGTCGCCATAAAAGCTGTCATAGGGCGACCGCCCCCGCCCGAATTCGGGGTCTTCGGCATTTTCGGCATGGGTGTTGAACGCCGCCACGGTTGCCGCCAGTTGCGCCGCATCGACGCCGGTTTTGGCTGCGAGTTCGGGCAGTGTGTCCGCGCTGATGATCCAGTCAGGAACTGGCTGCCCCGGCATATGGCCCGCCAAGGGATAGCGGGACATATATTGCTGATCTAGAATGAGATAGGCCGGCATATTGGGATAGCCGTACCGCTCCGGATCAAAAACGTGGAAAGCTCCGGCCAGCGAGGCGTAGTTATTGGCCTCGTTACAGAAACGCTTTCCCGAACGGTTGACCAGTATCGTATGCGGCAGGGTCCGCTCAATGAGCACCGGCATCGAGCGCCGTTCGCCCTCACCCCCAACACCGCCGTTATCGGGCCAGCGGGCACCGGGAATCGACAGCGTTGGCATCCACCATGCGCTGGTCATATTGCCGAGATCTGCGCCCACCGCCATCGCCATTTTCAGACCATCGCCGGTGTTGATCGGCGGCGAAGCCGGGGCGGGCATCGGTCCGCGCAAAAATGCGGATTTGAGCTTCGCATCCCATTCAAAACCGCCGGTTGCTAGTACCACCCCGCGCTTTGCTGTGATGGTATAGGAACCTTCGTTGCCAGTCACTTCCGCGCCCGCAATCCGTCCGTCCTCGATCAGCAGCCGTTTGGCCTGTGTTCCCAGTACTGGTTCAATACCCCGGTCCAGACAGGCCTTGAGCAGCCGCCCAATCAGCGCCTGTCCCCAACCGCGCAGGTCTGCCGCGACCCGCTCCTGCATCACTTTGGGGTCAGTATATCCGGTCCCGCCGCCCAAGGGAGTTTCGCGCAGCATGAGCCGCTGGACATCGCCGCCGTTGTAAACTTTTGCGGCCCAATCACCGAGCAGGTTAAAGTCGAACAATTCGTTGTCGAGCGCCCGCCCGCCGCCCGGTTTTGCGCCGGGCCGGTCGAGGTAGTAGTCGGGATAGCCCGGCACAACGCTCAATTCCGCCGCGCCCAGTTCGTGCAAAAATGCAAGCGCGTGCGGCCCGGAATCGATAAAAGCCTCCAGCACCTCGTCCTGCATCTCGCCATGATTGAGCGAACGGAAATAGGCCAATGCTTCCTCCCGGCTGTCGGCAAGGCCCAAGGCCTGCATCGCCGGATTATTGGCCACCCAGACGATGCCGCCGGAAATCGCGGCAGTGCCGCCCAGTCGTTCACCCTTCTCGATCACGGTAACCCGCGCACCGGCCTCGCTTGCCGCCAGTGCTGCGGTCAGGCCAGCGGCCCCTGCGCCGATTATCAGAACATCGGTTTCCATCATTCTAATGTCTCTCTGGCTTTGGGGAATGCATCCCTCCGTTCGCCTCGAGCGAAGTCGAGAGGCCCTGACGTTGCTCGCTTCGGCTGGGTGTCTCGACTTCGCTCGACACGAACGGAAGTTCGCACTGCAGTTTTAGACGGAGAAACACTACCGCCCGCCGGTCACGAAAAGACACTGTCCGGTAACCCAGGCCGAGGCGGGCGACGCCATATAGACCACGGCGGCGGCGATATCCTCTTCCTTGCCGTATCGGCCTAGCGGGATGCCGATTTGTTTCAGCAATTGTTCGCGTTTTTCCTCGCTGTCGGTCCCCATGCAATCGTCGAAATTCTCGGTCGGAATGGGACCGGGGGCCACCGCGTTGACGCGAATTTTCGGTGCGAGTTCGTAGGACAATGTGCTGGTCAGGCTGTTTACCCCGGCTTTGGCCGCGCCATAGGGGCCGTTCTTGACTTGCGCACCGAAAGACGAACGCGAGGAAATATTGATGATGACCCCGCCGTCCTGCATTTGTTTTGCCGCGACCACCGCACCCATCCAGACCGCTTTCAGGTTGAGGTTGATCTGCGCGTCCCAGTTTTCCTCTGGCGTCTTGGTCAGGTAGCGTGGCTGGCCATCGGGGAT
>JBGSLY010000120.1:0-2127 GCA_041740435.1 Parasphingorhabdus sp. | reverse complement strand
ATCCCCGGCGGCAGCGTCATTTTGGGCATTGGCTTTATCGCCGGGGTGCGCTCGATGATCTGGGTCGATGATAGCGGCATTCGCGCAGGTGCAGCGACCAGAGGCGGCTGGGACGCGTGCAAGAACGCCCAGGCCATGGCGCAGAAATTCAAGCTGCCCTTCGTCCATCTGGTCGAAAGCGCTGGCGCCAATCTGATGGAATATCAGGTCGAGCTCTGGGCCTATGGCGGGATGCTGTTCCGCAACTTGGCCTGGCTTTCGGCCAAGGGTATTCCGACCATGGTCGTGTTGCACGGCCCGTCTACGGCGGGCGGGGCCTATATGCCCGGCATGTCGGACTATGTCATCGGGGTCCGTAACAACGGGATGGCGGCGCTGGGCGGGGCGGCGCTGGTCTTTGCCGCAACCGGCGAAGTGGCCGATGACCGCGAACTGGGCGGGACCGAAATGCACGCGTCAGTGTCGGGGCAGGTCGAATATCTGGCCGATGATGATGCGCACGGCATAGCCATTGCCCGCGACGTGATGGGACGGCTCGACTGGAACCGGCGGCTTAGCCTGCCTGCGCGGCCCGAATATCGCCCGCCAGTGCTCGACATCGAAGAATTGGCCGGGGTGGTGCCGACTGACTTTACCATCCCCTATGATGTGCGCGAAGTGGTGGCGCGGATTGTCGACGGGTCGGAATTTGAGGATTTCAAGAGCCGCTACGGCGTCTCCACCGTCTGTTTGCAGGCCAGCATCATGGGTCATGCGGTCGGGATTTTGGGCAACAATGGCCCGATCGACCCCGATGGCGCGGCCAAGGCAACGCACTTTATCCAGCTGTGCGACCAGGCCGATTTGCCGCTGGTCTTTTTGAACAACACCACCGGTTATATCGTCGGCAAGGAATCGGAACAGCGAGGCATGATCAAGCTGGGCAGCAAGATGATTCAGGCGGTCAGCAACGTCCGGGTGCCCAAATTGGCGCTCTATATCGGGGCCAGTTTTGGCGCGGGCAATTACGGGATGAGCGGGATTGCCTTTGAGCCCGATTTCCTGTTCTCTTGGCCCAATGCGCGCACCGGGGTGATGTCGGGTGCGTCGGCGGCGGGCACGATGAGCCATGTCGCCCGGGTGCAGGCGCAGCGCAAGGGGGCAGCTCCCGATGAGGAGATGATCGCCAAACAAGAGGCCCGAATACGCGCGATTTTCGATGCGCAAGAAAGCGCCTTTTTCACCTCTGGCCGTGTGCTCGACCACGGCGTGATCGACCCGCGCGACACCCGCAAGGTGCTGGGCTTTGCGCTGGAAACAATCCGCGAGGCGCAGGGCCGGACGCTTCGCCCCAATGCTTTTGGAGTGGCACGGATATGAACCGGATTCACACCATATTGATCGCCAATCGCGGTGAAATTGCCTGCCGCATCATCCGTACCGCCCGGGCGCTGGGTATTCGCACCGTTGCCGTCTATTCCGATGCCGATGCGGGTGCGCCGCACGTCAAGGCCGCCGATAGCGCGGTGCATATTGGCGGATCGCCAGTCGGCGAATCCTATCTGGTGATGGAGCGGATCATCGATGCCGCCAAGGCGTCGGGTGCCAATGCCGTGCACCCGGGATACGGGTTCCTCTCTGAAAATGCAGCATTTTCAAAGGCCTGCGCGGCGGCGGGGATTATCTTCATCGGCCCTAACGAACATGCGATCCATGTCATGGGCGACAAGGCCCGCTCCAAACGGGCGATGATCGCAGCAGGCGTCCCCTGCGTTCCCGGCTATCAGGACGATGATCAGTCCGATGCGCGTTTGATCGCCGAGGGTGCGCGGATCGGCTTTCCGCTGATGGTCAAGGCAGCAGCGGGCGGCGGCGGGCGCGGTATGCGGCTGGTCCACCATGCCGATGATCTGGAAAGCGCGATTGGTTTGGCCCGGTCCGAGGCGCAGAACGCCTTTGGCAATGGCGAGCTTATCCTCGAAAAGGCGATCATCCGCCCGCGCCATGTCGAATTGCAGGTATTCGCCGACAACCACGGCACGGTGATCCATCTGGGTGAGCGCGATTGTTCGGTGCAGCGCCGCCATCAAAAGGTGATCGAGGAAGCGCCGTGTCCGGTGATGACCCCCGACCTGCGCGCCGCAATGG
>JBGSLY010000119.1:0-2543 GCA_041740435.1 Parasphingorhabdus sp. | reverse complement strand
CCGTCACCATCAAAACGCAATTTCCTGATCACCATCGATACCGAAGAAGAATTCGATTGGGATGGCCCATTTCGCCGCGAAGGGCATACCACGGTATCAACCAACAAACTTGAACGTTTCCAATTATTTATCCAGAAATATGGCGTAAAACCGGTCTATTATATCGACTATTCGATTGTGGAGGACGATGCTGCCGCCGCTTTCCTGTCGGCGGCGCAAGCGGGCGGTAACGCCGATATCGGCGTGCATATGCATCCCTGGGTCAACCCGCCGTTTGATGAAAAGCTATCGGAACGGAACAGCTTTGCCGGAAACTTGCCGCCAGCGTTGGAGCGCGAAAAAATCTTGCGTTTGCTGGACCGGATGGAGGCCCGTTTAGGCTCCCGGTCCGATATTTATCGCGCGGGCCGCTATGGCGTTGGAAAGAATACGCCGGACATTCTCACCGAACTGGGTTTTTGCATCGACAGCTCAGTGCGGCCGGGTTTCGATTATTCAGGGGAGGGCGGACCGGATTTCAGCGATGCCCCCAATCAACCCTATTGGCTGGACGATACGAAAAAGCTGCTCGAAGTGCCATTGACCACGGTTTTTTCAGGGATGCTGCGCAAGCAATCTCGTTGGTTATCGAAAATGTCGCGCGGCAGCGAGCTGACAAATGCCATATTGTCGAGGACAAAGATCTTGGAGCGGATCCCGCTGACACCCGAAGGGGTGACCGAATGGGAAGCCAAAGAGGCGATCGATGTTGCACTCGATGACGGTTTGGAGTTGCTGGTGTTTTCCTTCCATTCGCCTTCACTCTCGGTCGGTCACACACCTTATGTGCAGTCGGAGCGCGATTTGGACGCGTTTTACGATTGGTGGCGGGCCATTCTCGAACATTTGCAAAACCGCGGTGTCGCACCAACCGCTATCCATTCGGTGCGCGATCGGATACTGGCCATGTGAGACCCCTTGCGCGGGCGACTGGAATTCGGCATGGCGAGGCCCGGGTGGGGCCTGTAGCTCAGTTGGTTAGAGCTGGCCGCTCATAACGGCTAGGTCGGGGGTTCGAGTCCCTCCGGGCCCACCATTTTTCCGGAATCAGCAATCATCCGGGGGATGATTGCCCAGAAAAACCCCAAGCGAAGCGCGGGCGGAGGCAAAACCAAACACACCCGCAAATCCCATTGCGCGATGCTGCAGTTGTCTTATGCTCCCGAAATTCAAATCGGGGGGGAGAAAAGGCGAATGAAACTCAGTAAACGCATCGGGATAGCGTTTTTGCTGGTCTTGGTGATAGTTGGCGCGGTCAGCCTGTTCCGATTTCTTGCCTTCGCGCCCAGCAATATTGCGAGCGGGGAGGTGATAGCCGTCGCCGCGCCGCCGCCTTACGAACTGGCAGTGGCAGCAAACAATTTGGGAGCTGCGATTAGGTTTCGGACAGTGTCCAACCAAAATGCCGCCGATAATGATTTCACCCAATGGACTGCGCTGCACGAATGGCTGAAAGCCACCTATCCCGCCGCGCACGGCGCAATGCAACGCGAGATTGTTGCAGAGTATAGCTTGATCTACACATGGCCCGGCAGCGATCCGGCGGCCAAGCCGGTTATCGTGATGGCGCATCAGGACGTCGTTCCGGTGACTCCGGGCACCGAAAAGGAATGGTCGCACCCGCCCTTTGACGGCGTGGTGGCCGACAAGATGATCTGGGGCCGGGGCGCGATCGATGACAAGGGTTCGCTGATTGCGCTGTTCGAAGCAATCGATGCTTTGGCCCGGTCTGGCTTTGCACCGAAACGGACCATGTATCTGGTGTCGGGGCACGATGAGGAAGTGGGCGGCAGCGGGGCGATTGCAGCGGCAGAATGGCTAAAGGCTAAAGGAGCCCAAGCGCTTTTCGCCATTGACGAAGGCGGCGTGATTATCACGGATCCGCCGATTATCGATGATCCCGCTGCGCTGATCGGCATTGCTGAAAAGGGTTATGCAACGCTGAAACTGACTGCAAAGGCTCCCGGCGGACACAGCTCTATGCCGCCTCCGGAAACCGGTGTCGTCACCCTATCCAAAGCGATTCTGGCGATCAGCAACGACCCGTTCCCGATGGAGATCAATGGCCCGGCCGCGCTGATGCTGGAGACACTGGCGGCGAAAAAGGGCGGTATGACCAAATTCGCAGTCGCCAACCGCTGGCTGCTCGGTTCGACGATCACCGGGCAGTTTGCCGCCACCCCCAGCGGTGCGGCGATGCTCCACACCACCATCGCACCGACCATGTTGGAGGGCAGCCCGAAGGAGAACGTCCTGCCGCAAACCGCAAGCGCGCTGATCAACTATCGCCTGGCCCCGTGGAACCGGTCGGCGGACGTGATGGCGCGGGCGAAGGCGGCAACCGAAGGAATGGCCGTCGATCTGTCATGGGTCAAACCGCCGCGCGAGCCGTCCAAGGTCTCCTCAACCGAATCGGATGGCTGGCGTTATATTGTCGCGGCGGCGCAGGCTGGCTCGCCGGGCCTCACCGCGGCGCCGTATCTTGTGGTCGGCGGCACCGATGG
>JBGSLY010000118.1:0-2931 GCA_041740435.1 Parasphingorhabdus sp. | reverse complement strand
GGCTGGTGATGGCCCCGCCGCTGGTCCGCCGCTCAGTCGTCGCCCATGAAGTCGCGCATATCCGGCATATGAACCACAGTCCGGCCTTTTATGCGCATCTCGACACGCTGTTTCCCGGCGAACGCAAAGCCGCGGACCGCTGGTTAAAAGCGCATGGGTCGGACTTGTATCGGGTGACTGGTTAGCGGGAGCATGGCGCTCGATCCGTCACCGATTCACCCGCCCGACAGTGTCTCCTCCATCAAGGCGGCGGCGCGGGCGCTGGTCCAGTCCATCGCGCCGATCAGCCGCCAGACCTCTTTGCCTTGGGCATCATAGAGCACGGTGGTTGGCATCAGCCCTTCACCAAAGCCCAGGCTGAGCGCCATATCGGGGTCGAGATAGGGCTCCAGATGGGCGAACTTCGCTTTGGCAAAAAACGGATCGACCTTGGCCGCGCCCTGCATATCCTGTGACACCACCAGCACGTTGAGCCGTTCGGCCTGTTCCCCGGCAATCTGGTCAAGCATCGGCATTTCGATCACGCACGGCCCGCACCAGGTGGCCCAGATATTGACCAGCAGCGGCTTGCCCTTAAAGTCCGACAGCGTCACCCAACGGCCATCGGGCGCCTGAAAACTGGCGTCGATCATTGGATTGCCGCGCCCCGATATATCGAGCCGCCCGGTCATCCCCTCGCCGCTCTCGATAATCTCGCCCGCCTCTTGCTCTGCTCCGGCCAATTCCGCGCTCTCTTGCGCGGGCGCGTCCGATTGCCTATCGCACCCGGACAAAGCCATGAGACAAAGGACCGGGAGCATTAACGAGCGCACAAATTCTTCCAATGCGTTAGGGGCCAATAGCCTATGGGGTGGCCGGTTCGCCAGCGGCCCTTCGGACGTGATGCGCGAGATAAACGCATCCATCCCCTTCGACAAGGCCCTATGGCGGCAGGATATCGCGGGCAGCATCGCGCATGTGACGATGCTGGCAGCACAGGGGATCGTGAAACAGACCGACGCCGATGCGATTATCGGCGGTCTTAATAGCATTGCAGACGAAATCGCCCGCGACGGCCTCACCGAAAATCTCGATCTTGAAGATATTCATATGCACGTCGAAACCCGGCTGGCGGAGCTGATCGGCCCGGTCGCGGGGCGGCTGCACACCGCGCGCTCACGCAACGATCAGGTGGCGACCGATTTCCGGCTCTGGGTGCGCGATGCGGTGGATATGGTTGATGGCGCTTTAACGTCGCTACAGTCGGCCTTGCTGGCGCGGGCGGAGGAACATGCCGATAGCGTGATGCCGGGTTTCACCCATTTGCAAGTCGCGCAGCCAGTGACGCTTGGCCACCATCTGATGGCTTATGTGGAAATGTTTGCCCGCGACCGAAGCCGGTTTGCCGATGCGCGGGTGCGGATGAACCTCTGTCCTTTGGGGGCGGCGGCGCTGGCGGGGACCGGCTTTCCGATCGACCGGCACAGCACGG
Organism: Parasphingorhabdus sp.; assembly: GCA_041740435.1. Classification (GTDB taxonomy): domain Bacteria; phylum Pseudomonadota; class Alphaproteobacteria; order Sphingomonadales; family Sphingomonadaceae; genus Parasphingorhabdus. Next base: position 1,460 of record JBGSLY010000118.1, on the reverse strand, counting down.
CAGAGGCACTCGGTTTTGAAGGACCGACGCACAATTCGCTCGATTCGGTATCCGACCGCGACTTTGCCCTCGACTATCTGATGGCCGCGACCCAGTGCAGCCTGCACCTGTCGCGGCTGGCGGAGGAGTTTATCATCTGGGCCAGCCAGCCCTATGGCTTTATCTCTCTGCCTGACAGCTATTCGACCGGTTCGTCGATCATGCCGCAAAAGCGCAACCCCGATGCCGCCGAACTGGTGCGCGGCCATGCCGGGCGGATCGCCGGGTGCATGATGGCGCTGACCATCACCATGAAGGGCCTGCCGCTCGCGTACTCAAAGGATATGCAGGACGACAAGCCGCCGGTGTTCGAAGCGCACGACCTGCTCGGCCTATCGATTGCCGCGATGACCGGTATGGTGGCAGAGGTCAGTTTCCGGACCGAACGCATGGCGGCGGTGGCGGGAGCGGGCTTTTCCACCGCAACCGATCTCGCCGACTGGCTGGTGCGCGAGGCCGGTGTGCCATTTCGCGAGGCGCATCACATTACCGGGGCGGCGGTCAAGCTGGCCGAGTCCCAAGGCTGCGGTCTGGCGGAACTGTCGTTGGAGCAGTTGCAATCGATCGATGGCCGGATCAACGACGGCGTTTTTGCGGTGCTCAGTGTCGCCGCGTCGGTCGCCAGCCGCAAGAGCTATGGCGGCACCGCGCCTAATCAGGTAAGAGTGCAGATAGCGCGGATGCGTGGGCTTCTGGCGGGAAAGGATTGAGATGAAGGCTTTGCATTCTCGGCTGTTCAAATGGCATCCCCGCACGTTCGTGTCGAGCGCAGTCGAGACACCCTGCCACAACACGCAGGTCGACGGCATCTCGACTTCGCTCGATGCGAACGGAGCTTGGGACTATAAGACTTTGGCTATCCGTGCAACGTTGTCGCTGACGACGCTCGCTCTCGTTACAGGCTGCGGCAATCGCGGCGATCTGGAGCCTTTGACCGGACAAAAGCTGCCATCGGCGCAATATGGCGCGGCGACCCCCGCTGGCCCCGCCGACCTGATGACCCCCGACAGCCAGGCGGTCCCGATCCGCAGCGACGAACTACTCCGCCGCTCCGAAAAACGCGACGACGACGGATTTGATATTCCGCCGCCGGGTTAGGGTTTGCCGACAACGGCTTGACTCCCTCAAGCCGTTCGTGTCGAGCGAAGTCGAGACACCCAGTGACAGATTGCTCCCTCGGAGCATCTCGACTGCGCTCGATGCGAACGGCAAATGTTTGTTTCAGTACGTACAATTTCAACACCTTATTCCGGCAAGGCATTACCCATGGACCATTTTCAGCTGATCGACGGGGTGGTGCACGCCGAAAATCTGCCTTTGCCGAAAATTGCGGCGGAAGTTGGCACGCCGGTCTATGTCTATTCGCGGGCGACGTTGGAGCGGCATGCGCGGGTGTTTCGTGAGGGACTGAAGGATTGCGG
>JBGSLY010000117.1:0-13660 GCA_041740435.1 Parasphingorhabdus sp. | reverse complement strand
GCGGCAATCCGCTGGCCATGGCGGCGGGCTCCGCCGTGTGGGACGTGGTCGCCAACGACGAATTTCTGGAGCATGTCCGCTCGACCGGCGAAAAATTGCGCGCCGCGATTGAGCAGTTTATCGGCAACTATCCCGATCTGTTCACCGGGGTGCGGGGCAGGGGGATGATGCTGGGGATTACCATGACCCACGAAACCCGCGCCTTTGTTGCGCATTTGCGCGACAATCATGGATTGCTGACGGTGGCCGCTGGTGACAATACCATGCGCGTCCTGCCGCCGCTCAACATCGATGACAGCCATATCGCGACCTTTATTGAAAAACTGTCGGCAGGCGCGGCGGACTATCTGCGGCCAAACGCGTCATGACCCGGCATTTCCTGAACCTATCCGATGCGGGCGGAGACGCGATTGCTGCGATGCTCGCCGATGCTATAGATCGCAAAGCTGCGCGCACGGGATGGCCCAAGGGCAAAGCTGATGCTGATGCTCCGCTGGCGGGCCGGGTGCTGGGGATGATTTTCGAGAAAAACTCGACCCGGACCCGGGTGTCATTTGAAATGGCGATGCGGCAATTGGGCGGGGACAGCCTGTTCATGGCGTCGGGGCAGATGCAATTGGGGCGCGGCGAGACCGTGGCCGATACCGCGCGGGTGCTGTCGCGCTATGTCGATGCGCTGGTGATCCGCACCGACGATCATGCCACGGTGGAGGAGCTGGCGCCTTATGCCGATGTGCCGGTGATCAATGGCCTCACCGACCAATCGCACCCCTGTCAGATTGTCGCCGACCTGCTGACTTTGGTCGAGCATGGCAAGGCATTACCGGGGCTGGAGGTCGCATGGCTGGGCGATGGCAATAATGTGCTCAACTCGATTGTCGAAGCGGCGGGTTTGATGAAATTCAACGTCCGGATCGGATGTCCCGAGGGCTATGATCCCGATCCGCAATTCATCGCCAATGCACAGGCGGCGGGCGCACGCATTTCGATTGAGCGCGACGGATTTGCGGCTGTGCGCGGTGCGGATGTGGTCGTCACCGACACCTGGATTTCCATGGGGCAGGCGCATGCCGAAGCGAAGATGGAAGCAATGATGCCCTATCAGGTCAGCGACGTGATGATGGAGGCGGCCAAGCCAGACGCGGTGTTCCTGCACTGCCTGCCCGCGCATCGCGGTGAGGAGGTCATGCCCTCGGTCATCGATGGTCCGCAATCGCTGATCTGGGACGAAGCCGAAAACCGGCTCCACGCGCAAAAATCCATATTGCGCTGGGTCATGCACCAGATTTGACCGTGCCGCCAACAACCGACCGGCTGCTGTCCTTTGCCGTTCCCGCGCGCGATGCCCGGGGGCGGATGGTGCGGCTGCAATCTGTGCTGGACGACATCATGGCCGCCCATGCCTATCCGCCAGCCATTGCCAATGTGTTGGCGGAGGCATTGTGCCTGTGTGCCCTGCTCGGCGGATTGGTCAAGAATGACGAAGGGCAGCTAACCATGCAGGCCCAGACCGAAAATGGGCCGATCACGCTTCTGGTCTGCGACTATCGGCATGGGGAATTGCGCGGTTATGTCGATTTTGATCCCGACCGTCTGGCAGAACAACCGGAACAGCCGAGTTTGATGAGCCTGTTTGGCAAAGGCTTTCTGGCGATAACCTTTGACCAACCCCCGCCGCTGGGTCGTCATCAGGGGATTGTGCCGTTGGAAGGCGCAAATCTGGCGGAGGCGGTGCAGAATTTTCTCACTCAATCCGAGCAAATCCCGACGATTATCCGGACCAGCGCATCGCGCGCGGATGGGCATGCTTGTACCGGTGGCATTCTTGTCCAATATTTCCCGCGCGGTGAAGAGGGAAGGGAGCGCCTGCATGTGCAGGAGATGAGCGAAAATTGGCAGCATATTGCCGTTATGTCGGCCAGTCTGTCCGATGATGAACTGCTCGATACCAGCTTGCCGATCGAGGACGTGCTGTGGCGGCTATTCAGTTTTAGCGACGAAGTGAGTGTTTTGAGCGGTAAATCGCTCATTAAGGGTTGCCGCTGTAATGAGCAGCACATTCGGGACGTAATCGCGCGTTTTCCGAAGGAAGACAGGGATGATATGGTATCCGATGCAGGAAATATCGTTGTCGATTGCAAATTTTGCAGCAGGGATTTTGTCATCTCTGCCGCCAGTTTGCGCAATTGAAACGGCATTGCCGAAGCAGTTTGTCGAAATGTGATGTCGTTGCCGCGTTTTTATGCGAGTTTTGCCACAAACTTCAGCTAAAGACTTTGACAGGGTGTCGCATATTGATCGATTCGGTCCGTATGGAGATAGTCATGCAAAAATTTTCGGTACGCAAATCAGCCTTGTTTGCTGCGCTCGCTTTTGCGGGGCTTTCGTCGGCTGCCCCGGCTCAGGGGCCAGAACTCGCGTTGTTGCTGGGTCTGGAGCCCGGTAATTGGACGCTGGTGGAGCGCGGTTCAACCAGCGCGCCAATTTCGGTTTGCCTCGGCGACCCCAAACTACTGTTACAAGTGCAACATATCCGCAGCAGTTGTAGCCGCTTCGTCATTGAAGATACGCCGGGCAAGGTAACGGTCAGCTATAAGTGCGGCGGTCTGGGGCACGGCGTCACCGAAATCCGCCGGGAAACCAGCAAGCTGGTGCAGATTTCGTCACAGGGCATTGATCGAGGTTCACCCTTCGCCTTCACAATGGAAGGCCGGAAAACCGGGGCCTGTAAATGATACGGACGTGGTAAACCCTTATTTAACCATCTGTTGGTAGTCGGAAGATCGTATCTGATGATACGCTTTCCTCCCAAAACTGGGCCGCTCCCCCTCGGAAGCGGTCCATTTTTTTGTCGGTAAAGGGCGGCTTGCTTTGCAGGATGCGCAACGCTAGCGCAAAACCATGCTTTCCCAAGGAACCAAAACAGCGATTTTATTGTCCGGTGGCCTCGACTCCATGGTCGTCGCGGCGCTGGCAAAAGAGAGTGGGGCGATTATCACCGCGCTCACCATCGACTATAACCAGCGCCACCGGATCGAGCTGGAGTCGGCCAAGCGAATTGCCCAACATTTGAATATCGCGCAGCATATAATCTTGCCGATTGATCTTCGGCGCTTTGGCGGTTCGGCTTTGACCGATGATATTGCCGTCCCCAAAACGGGGGTAGCGGACGATATTCCGGTCACTTACGTGCCCGCCCGCAATCTGGTTTTTCTGTCACTAATGCTGGCCATGGCAGAGGCGCATGGGATCAGCGATCTCATGATCGGAGTCAACGCGCTTGATTATTCGGGATATCCCGATTGCCGTCCGGATTTCATTGCTGGCTTCGAGCGGCTCGCCAATTTGGCGACCAAGATGGGCGATGAAAGCGGCTTGATTCGCATCCACGCGCCGCTGCAACACATGACCAAGGCGGATATTGCGGCAGAGGCGGCAAGGCTGGGTATCAATGCCGGTCTAAGCTGGTCGTGCTATGATCCGGGTGCCGATAATCTGCATTGCGGTCTGTGCGACAGCTGTCGGCTTCGACAAAAGGGCTTTGCCGAGGCTGGGCTGCCCGATCCCACCCAATATGCCGTCCGTCCATGAGCTATGCGGTCAAAGAAATGTTCCTGACCCTACAGGGGGAGGGGGTGCAGAGCGGTCGCCGTGCGGTTTTTCTACGATTCGCCGGATGCAATTTGTGGAGCGGGCGGGAGCAGGATCGGACCAGTGCCATCTGTCAGTTTTGCGACACCGATTTTGTTGGCACGAATGGCGATGGAGGGGGCAAGTTTCTAACCGCTGCGGCGCTGGCCGAGGCTGCCGAAGCCACATGGGGTGGGGGTGATGCCGAGCGATTCATTGTCCTGACCGGAGGCGAACCGATGCTACAGGTGGATACGGCGTTGATTGATGCGCTGCATGAGCGCGGCTTTTTTATCGCTATTGAATCGAACGGTACTTTGCCGGTTCCGCGCACCATCGACTGGATTTGCATCAGCCCCAAGGCGGGGAGCACAGTGGTGCAAACCAGCGGCAATGAACTGAAGCTCGTCTGGCCACAATCTGGCAGCGACTGGCAAGCCATGCAGGACTGGGCTTTCGATCATCACCTGATCCAGCCGATGGACAATCCGCAGCGCGAAGAGAATGTACGCGCCGCGATAGCCTTTGTGATCGCCCATCCGAACTGGCGGCTGACGCTGCAAACGCACAAGATTATGGGGATTGCCTGACCGCTATTCTTCGGTTTGCCCCGCCGCATTGCTTGCACCAGCTGTGCCGGGATTGGGCTGTGATACCTGTGGCTCATCCCCACTCGGTCCGGTCTCGCCTGGCTTGGCGTCGGATTTGGGTGCAGGCGGCGTATCGGTCCCGGGGACTATCGCGTCGCCAGATTGCAAGCGGTCCGTTGCCACCATATCATCGCTGATGCTCCCTTCGATTTTGTCGACATCGTCCATCCGGGTTTCGGTGACGGCGTCGCTGCCCGCTGGCTGATCGGAACAGCCAGATAATATCAGGATGGCGGGAGTGAGCGCGAAAGCAATTTTGCTTAACGTTTTCATCGGTGAAGGGCCCTTTCGTGGCAGAGATTGTCAAGAAACTGGTCGAAATTTGCGCGCAGTGCATCGTCAAATTGGTCCATTGAGACGGTCTTGCTCAACCGTTCCAGACTGGTCACCGGATATTCGCTGATCCCGCAGGGCACAATCCCTGAAAAATGACTCAGATCGGGTGCGATATTGACCGCAAAACCATGCATCGTCACCCATTTGCGGATTCGCACCCCAATCGCGCCGATTTTGGCTTCTTGCCCGTCAATATCGTCGCACCAGATTCCGACCCGTCCTTCGGCCACCCGCCCGGCCACTCCAAATTCTGCCAACGCCGCGATGACCCAATCTTCAAGCGCGCGGACATAGACGCGGACATCGGGAAAATGCCGCTTGAGGTCGATCAGGACATATCCGACCCGTTGTCCCGGTCCATGATAGGTGTACCGTCCGCCGCGCCCGGTATCATAAACCGGGAATTGCCGCGACAGAAGCTCTGCGGGGTCGGCGCTGGTGCCGCCGGTATAGGTCGGGGGATGCTCCAGTAACCAGACGAGTTCTTTGGCTTCACCGCGCTGTACCGCCGCGTTGCGGGTTTCCATTGTTGACAGCGCCATAGGATAGGGCACCTGCCCCTCAGAAATCAGCCATTCAATTCCGCGCAAATCCTTCATAGCTCTCAACTGCCCCGAAAATGGGCGTCAAGCAAGGGGAGACAAAGCGCGCCGCCCATCCTATGGACGCGATAAGCAAAACGTCGAAGAGGACAAATATGACTGTGAAGCTCGATTCTATGGCCTGTTGGCGCGATGCCGTGGCGCTGCTCCGCGACCGGAGCGAAGCGGTCATCGCTATTGCCGGGGTGTTCATTTTCCTTCCTTCGGTACTGATGGCGCAGTTTGTTGGCGGGCCAGAGATTCCGGCCGATGCCGATCTGGCGGGTGCGATTGCAGCGTGGCAGCAGTTTGCCAGCGTGCATATCTGGGAGTTGTTTTTCTCCAACCTGCTGATGAGTTTTGGCAGCCTTTCCATTTACGCCGTGTTGGCGGGGGCTCCGCAACAAACGGTGCAGGACCATTTGCGCAGCGCGGCCGGTCTGTTTTTGACCTATATCTTGGCCAATTTGCTCTCGGGATTGATCACATTGGCCGGGTTTTTCCTCATTTTCCCTGGCCTCTATTTTGCCGCCCGCTTTGCCGTGATGCCCATGGTGCTGGTATCGGGCGAAACCCGCAGTCCGGTGGACGCGGTGGCCAAGGCATGGGCCCATAGTCAGAACAATGGCCTTTCGATCCTGATATTCATTTTGATCATCAGCCTGACCGGCGCCGTGTTGTTGACGGTCGTCACCACGGCAATCGGCATCATCACCCGAATAGCGGCTGGACCGGAAGGCTGGCCATTTCCGGAAAACATAGTGGGCGCAGCGCTGGAAACCGTGCTGTCCGTTGTTTTGCTGGCGGCTGTCGCGGCTATCTACCGTCAGATCGCCGCCCGGCAGAGTTGAAACGCAAAGTCCGCTATTCCCAGATGACCTCTGGCGGCAGGCTCATCAGGATCGCATCTACATTGCCGCCGGTCTTTAGGCCGAAAGTCGTCCCCCGGTCATAGACCAGATTAAACTCTGCGTACCGGCCGCGCCATACCAGTTGCTGATGCTTTTCCTCTGCCGAAAACGGCATGTGCATCCGCCGCCGGACGATCTTTGGAAAAATGTCGAGAAATGCGCGCCCAACATCCTGGGTAAAGGCGAAATTCTGGTCAAAATCCTGTTCGGTCACTACGTCCATATGGTCATAGAAAATACCGCCCACGCCGCGCGCGACATTGCGGTGCGGAATGAAAAAATATTCGTCGGCCCAGGCTTTGAACCTTGCATGATATTCCGGACCATGGGCATCGCAGGCCCTGCCCATTGCGGTATGAAAATCCGCTGTGTCCTCGTCATACGGCAGCGCCGGATTGAGGTCGGCCCCGCCGCCGAACCATTTCTTGGATGTGGTCAGGAACCGGGTGTTCATATGCACCGCCGGAACATGCGGATTGGCCATATGTGCGACGAGGCTGATTCCCGTGGCAAAAAACTGCGGATTTTCCTCTGCGCCGTGAATGGATTTGGCAAATTCCTCCTGGAAAGCTCCCGAAACGGTGGACACGTTGACGCCCACCTTTTCGAATATCTTGCCCTTCATCAGACCCCGGACGCCGCCACCACCATCGCTACCGTCGGGATTGGGGCGCGGCCAGGCCTGATAATCAAAGCATGCATCGCTGCCCATTTCGCGCTCGATCGCTTCAAATTCGGCGCAAATCTGATTGCGTAGGTCTTCAAACCACGCTTTGGCGGTCTTTTGCTGCGCGTCTATTCCAGGTGTGTCATGGGGTATTGGGTTGGTCATAGTGAAGGAAACTTTCCTGTCTGTCGTAGAGCTTCGGCAAGCGCGATGCCAGCAGACACGGCAAGATTCAAGCTGCGCATACCGGATTTCATCGGAATTTTGGTGCGGATATCAACGCGGTCATGAACGAAATCGGGGACACCTGCGCCTTCTGAGCCGAAAAGAAGCACATCATCATCCTTGAAAATTGTCTGGTGATAGGGCGCTTCGCTTTTACTGGTGAACAAAATCAACCGGTTGCTGCGCGCCTCGCATGCTGACAGAAAGGCATCCCAATCGACGTGACGGGATAGGTTCACCGATTGCAAATAGTCCATTCCCGACCGCTTCAATTGCCGGTCCCCCAAAGGAAAACCGCAGGGTTCGATAACATCGACATCGACATCAAAACAGGCGCAGGTGCGCAATATGGTGCCCAGATTTCCGGCAATTTCCGGCTGATATAGCGCTATTCTCATGATAGGATCGCGATGGCCCAGTGGGGTTTGTTTCGTCAAATGGAAATTGACAGTTGGCAAAGCGGGTGTTGAGAGGCTATTAGCCCCCGCGAACCGGCGGATTCACAGCCGGGAACAGGGGCTAAATCTTCAATAAACCCATGTTTTCCGTTGGTTTTGCGAATCTATTTCACGATGAAGGAACGTTGAATGACAGCGTTAGAAGCAAGCGATTCCGTGGCAGTTGCCGATGATGGCGTGCGCCGGCGGGATTTCATCAATATCGCGGCGGTCAGCTTCGCTGGTGCGGGCTTGGTGGCTACGGTAATTCCTTTGGTCAACCAGATGAACCCAAGCGCCGATGTGCTGGCGCTGGCGTCGATCGAAGTGGACGTGTCGGCGATCCAGTCGGGTCAGGCCATTAAGACCATGTGGCGCAAGCAGCCGGTGTTCATTCGCAACCTGACGCCGCAGGAAATCGAAGCGGCAAATGCTGTTGATGCCGCGACGCTGCGCGACCCGCAGACATTGGCGGAGCGGACCAAGCCGGGCAAAGAAAACTGGTTGATCACCATGGGTGTTTGCACCCATCTCGGCTGCGTTCCTTTGGGGGCGGGTGAGGGCGAAAACCGCGGCGAATACGGCGGTTATTTCTGCCCATGCCATGGCTCCAGCTATGACACCGCCGCGCGCATCCGCAAGGGTCCAGCGCCGACCAACCTTTTGGTTCCGGAATATAATTTCGCATCCGACACCGTTGTAACGATAGGATAAGGGACAGACAGATGAGCTTTTCCTGGGCAAGACATTACGAGCCGTCGCATCCGTTCATGAAGTGGATGGACGAAAAACTGCCGATGCCGCGGTTGGTATATAATGCGGTGGGTGCGGGATATCCGACACCGCGCAACCTCAACTATTTCTGGAACTTCGGTTCGCTTGCGGGCATCGCCTTGGTGATGCAGATTGTTACCGGCATCATTCTGGCGATGCATTATGCCGCCAATGCGGGCATCGCCTTTGACTCGGTCGAGCATATCATGCGCGATGTCAATTCGGGCTGGATGATCCGCTATGCGCACGCCAACGGCGCGAGCTTTTTCTTCATCGCTATCTATATCCATATCGGCCGTGGTCTGTATTTTGGTTCTTATAAGGCACCGCGCGAGATGATATGGTTGCTGGGTGTTGTCATTTACCTGCTCGCCATGGCGACCGCTTTCATGGGCTATGTGCTGCCTTGGGGTCAGATGAGCTTCTGGGGCGCGCAGGTGATCACCGGGCTTTTTGCCGCCATTCCGGTGGTGGGGGAACCCATCCAACAATGGCTTTTGGGCGGGTTTGCGCCGGATAATGCCGCTTTGAACCGGTTCTTCTCGCTCCATTATCTGCTGCCATTTGTGATCATGGGCGTTATCATCCTGCACATCTGGGCCTTGCATATACCCGGATCGAACAATCCGACCGGCGTGGACGTAAAGGGACCACAGGACACCGTTCCTTTCCATCCCTATTATACCGCGAAGGATGGCTGGACATTGGGCCTGTTCCTGATTGCTTTCAGCATCATGGTGTTCTTCCTGCCCAACGCTCTGGGTCATGCGGACAACTATATCCCCGCCAACCCGCTCTCCACGCCAGCGCACATCGTGCCTGAATGGTATTTCTGGCCATGGTATGCGATTTTGCGGGCGTTCACCTTTGATTTCTTCTTCATTCCGGCAAAATTGCTAGGTGTGGTGGCGATGTTTGGTGCGATTTTGGTCTGGTTTTTCCTGCCGTGGCTGGATACGTCACCCGTTCGTTCAGGTCATTATCGTCCGAAAATGCGGATCGCTTTCTTCATCTTGTTGGTGGCAACCGCGGTGCTGTTCTACTGCGGCGGCGCGCCAGCGGAAGAGCCGTTTGTGATGATGAGCCAGATCGCAGGCGCCTATTATTTCGCCTATTTCCTTATAATTCTGCCGGTTCTGTCCCGGTTGGAGCGTCCTTTGCCGCTTCCGAACTCGATCACCGAGTCGGTCACCGGCAAACCGCTTGAGCAAGCCAGCTAGAAGGGGTCGCTGAGCCATGGTACGTTTTTTCGGTTTCCTTATCGGCCTGTTCTTCTCGGGATGGCTGATTGTATCGGCGATAATGGGTGCGGTTTCCTATATCTCGGAACCCCCGCCAGCGTCGGTGGAGAAGCAATTTCATCTGCATCCCAAAGCGGTTAACTTTTCCAGCGATGGTCCGTTTGGCAAGTTTGATCGCCAGCAGCTGCAGCGCGGATTTCAGGTGTATAAGGAAGTGTGCTCGGCTTGCCACTCGCTGCGTCTGGTCGCCTTCCGTGACTTGGCGGCGCTTGGCTATAACGAGGCAGAGGTGAAGGCGATTGCTGCCAACTGGGCGATCCAGACGCCGGATATTGATCCCAATACCGGCGAAGTGACGGGCCGCGCGCCGGTTGCTGCGGACAAGTTCCCCAAGCCTTTTGCAAATGACGTGGCGGCGGCTGCGGCGAACAACAACGCAATCCCGCCAGACCTTTCGCTGATCACCAAGGCGCGCGAGGGCGGTGCTCCGTATATCTATTCGCTGCTGACTGGTTATGTCGAAGACCCGGCGAAGATTGCTAAATTGCCCAAGGAAATTCAGCCTGGATCTGGTTTGCACCACAACCCGTATTTCGCCAACCTCAACCTAGCGATGGCACCGCCATTGGTTTTGGACGGTCAGGTGACTTATGGAGACGGAACCAAATCGACCATAGACCAAATGGCGAAGGACGTTGCTGCATTCCTTATCTGGACCGCTGAACCCAAGCTAGAGGTGCGGCATCAGGCTGGATGGGCCGTCCTGCTGTTCTTGGCGATCGCCACCGCGCTCGGCTATATGGCTTATCAGAACGTCTGGGCCGACGTGAAGGCACAGAAGAAAAAAGTTTAGAACGCGACTGATTGTCTCTACCAATTGATAAAAAGCCCACCAGCGATGGTGGGCTTTTTTCCTTGGGGACTGTTACGCTTGCAGAACCTTGTCCAATGCCAAGCGCCACCCGTCCTGACGCGCCTTTCGAACTGCCCCTTGCATATGTGGTACAAAAGTTTGGACCTGCGATCGCATCGCCTCTGACGCCTTTTCCAGATCAGCAAACAACCCCGCACCGACCCCGGCCAGCATCGCGGCGCCCAGCGCGGTCGTCTCGACAAATTGCGGGCGTTCCACTGGAATGGCGAACATATCGGCAAGGTCCTGCACCATCCAATCGTTCACCACCATGCCGCCGTCGACGCGAAGCGTCTGCCAATCCACCCCGTCTTGCGCAAAGGCGGATTTGAGATCGCCGCATTGATGCGCCATCGATTCCAGCGCGGCACGCACAATATGCGCTCGTTTGGTTGCAAAACTCATCCCGCTGAGCGTCGCGGTCACATCGGCCCGCCAATGCGGCGCGCCCAGACCCGATAATGCAGGCACGAGGTAGACTCCGCCATTGTCGTCAACAGATCGGGCCAATGTTTCGCTCTCTGCCGCCGTGGACAGAATCCCGATTTCGTCGCGCAGCCATTGCATCAGGCTGCCCGCCACGAATATCGATCCTTCCAACGCATATTGGCGCTTGCCATCTATTTGCGACAAGACCGTTGCGAGCATCCGATTGCTGGAATGCGGTGGGCTGTCGCCGCTGTTGGTCAGGATAAACGCGCCAGTGCCAAATGTCGCCTTGGTCTCGCCGGGGCGTAGGCAGCCTTGGCCAATGGTTGCCGACTGCTGATCGCCGACACTTCCGGTGATTGCTATCGGCGCGCCAAAAAATTCGGGCAATGTTGTACCCAAATCGCCCGCACAATCGACAATCCGCGGCAGCGCGCTGCGGCCTATCCCGAACAGCGCCAGCATCTCCTCATCCCAATCCATGCCGTCCAGCGCCATCAGCATCGTGCGGCTGGCGTTGCTGGCGTCGGTGACGTGCAGGCCTCCGGTCAGTTTGAATATCAACCAGGATTCGATTGTGCCAAAAGCCAGATCGTCGCCAACAGCCGCCAATTCGGGTCGGTTTTTCAGCATCCAGCTGATCTTGCTCCCCGAAAAATACGGGTCGAGCAGCAACCCGGTTTTCGCCTGCACCATGAGTTCATGCCCATCAGATTTCAGCTTTTGGCAAAAGCTGTCGGTGCGCCGGTCCTGCCAGACTATGGCCTTGCCCTGCGCCTCGCCATTTCTTTTGTCCCAAGCGACAACGGTTTCACGCTGATTGGTGATCCCGATCGCCAAAATGGCCGATGATCCTCCGGCCTCTGCAACCATTTCCCGCGCACAGACCAGCGTCTTTTCCCAGATTTCCATCGCATCATGCTCGACCAAGCCGCTGGCCGGATAATATTGCGTGAGGTCGCGTTGGCTGGTTCCGGCGACGTCCCCCTGCCGGGTAAACAGCATTGCCCGGGTTGACGTCGTGCCCTCGTCAATCACCAGAATATAGCCATCACTCATCCCAACTCTCCCTCTGTAGCGATGCTGCCAAGCTAGAAACCATGACACAAAACGCAAGCCGGTTTGCACCGCAATTGTCGATTGACGGAGCGGCAAGCCGGTGGCAATAGCGCCCTCACGCGGGTATAGCATAGTGGTAATGCACTAGCCTTCCAAGCTAGCTAGGCGGGTTCGATTCCCGCTACCCGCTCCATTTTCCCATTCATCGTTCACATCTGTCAGGAATTCTCCGGAAAACCACAGTATCATGCGGTTGTTAGGTTCGTTTTCGATCCAAAAGTGTCCGTCGAAAGCCACTGGACGCTTTTGGCCGTTACGGGGGGCACGTGTACGGGCCATATTGTGCGATATGAAGGAAAATATAGCTATAGCTGATGTTGCCATTTGCAATGTTAATTTCGATTAAAAACCATTTAAAAGGAGGGGTAATCTCAAACAAATACTCATATTACAAAATATATAATGCAATGTGCAGACAGATGTGACCAGATGGTATCTCGAAAATATCGGAAAATAAGAAATTTATTGCAAACGGGCGGCGCCATCAAGGCGTAAGCACGTTCCGTTCAACATCGGAGTCGATATCACAGCCTCGACAAAGCGCGCAAATTCCTCGGTTTTGCCAAGCCGACTTGGGTGTGGAATAGCAGCAGCCAAAGCGTCTTTATATTCTTGGGGCAAGGCCTCGACCATTGGGCTGAGAAATGTACCTGGCGCTATAGCGACTATCCTGATTTTGTGGGTAGCAAGGTCGCGTGCGATGGGCAGCGACATTCCGACTATCGCATTTTTTGACGCGCTATATGCAGCCTGTCCAGCAATGCCATCGTAGGCTGCAATGGACGATGTATTGATGATTACGCCGCGCTCTTCGCCTATTGGATCGACAGAACACAGGCGGGAAGCGAATTGTGACAGGGTGTTGAATGTTCCGATCAGATTGATGTCGATGATACGCCGAAATGCGGCAAGTGGATGCGGTGTTCCGCTCTCACCAATGGTTTGGATGAGGTCGGAAATTCCAGCACAGTTTATGAGGATCCGGGCAGTCCCGTGCTTTTCCTCTGCCGTATCCAATGCAGCGTTCACGCTGGTCTCACTGGATACATCACATTCGGTAAAAAAGGCACCTGTTGCTGCAGCCGTGCGTTCGCCAGCCTCACAATCGCGATCGAAGATTGACACGTACGCACCCCGCTCCGCCAGCAGTTTTGCTGTCGCGGCACCAAGACCTGAACCTCCTCCGGTAACAACAACCGGTATCCTTTCGACATGCATCGACTAACCCCCTGCTTCTGGTGTGTCGATCATTGATCCGGCACCCGCGTACCAGCCACCATCGATAATCAATTCGGCGCCAGTGACATATCGTGCTTCGTCTGACGCCAAGTAGAGAGCGCCGTGGGCGATATCGATGGGATCTCCTGTCCATCCCATTGGAATGCGGGCGTTGATAGCAGCCAGTTGCTCGGGACTGATATTGCCAGCGATTGGTGTGTCGATCCGGCCGGGTAAAATCGTATTGACCCTGATTCCCTGCCGAGCGAATTCCAGAGCGGCAGCCCTGCTCATCATGCGAACCGCGCTTTTTGAGGCGTGATAGGATAATGCGTCGGGACTGGGGGTAATGGCATAAATCGATGCGATGTTGATAATGGAGGCACCCGGTGCTTTTAGCAATTCGGGGGACGCCGCTTGCATACCCAAAAGTGTTCCGGTCTGGTTGACAGCGATAACGTGGGACCAGACGTCAGAGGTGGTAGATCGCACTCCCCCCATCCGAAAAATGCCCGCATTGTTGACTAGG
>JBGSLY010000116.1:0-7067 GCA_041740435.1 Parasphingorhabdus sp. | reverse complement strand
AGCCGCTCCGAAATCCGGCTTCAGGCGGCGCTGTGTGCGCTCGAACTGCTGCTGCCCGAACCAGCGGCATAAATACTGTCGGCCCGGGCCACAAAGGCCGAGGTCATTTTGCTGAGTGCATTGGCGAACATCTGCCCTGCCAGCCGCTCGAACATCCGGTTGCGAAAAGCGAAATCGACCCGGAAATCGACATAGCCTCCGCCTGAGTCATTCGGCGAGAAGAACCAGTCATTGTGCAGGTGTTTCAGAGGGCCATCGAGATAGTCGATGGTGATATGACCGGGCCTCTTTTTCAACACGCGCGAGGTAAATTGCTCGCGAAGCCCGCGAAAACCGACCAGCAGATCGGCGACCATTTCCGTCTCGCTATCCGATTTCACGCGCGCGCCCACCACCCATGGCAAAAACTCCGGATATTTGGCGACGTCCGCCACCAATGCGAACATCTGTTCCGGCGTATAGGGCAAATCCCTCCTTTCGCTATGCGACGGCATGCTTTTCCTTGGCCAGTTTCGCAGCGCGGGCATCGCGCATTTTGGCAAAATCATCCCCCGCATGATAGCTGGACCGGGTCAGCGGCGATGAGGCAACGAGCAGGAACCCCTTGGCCCGCGCAATCGCGGCATAGGCGTCAAAGGATTGCGGCGGCACAAATTCCTCGACCGTCGCATGGCGCGGGGTCGGTTGCAAATATTGGCCCATGGTCAGGAAATCGATGTCGGCGGAGCGCATATCGTCCATCACCTGATGCACCTCCAGCCGCTGCTCACCCAGTCCCAGCATGACACCGGATTTGGTGAAGATCGACGGGTCGAGCCGCTTGACAGTCTCCAACAGCCGCAGCGAGGCATAATAGCGCGCACCGGGCCGGATCGTCGGATAGAGGCGCGGTACCGTCTCCAGATTATGGTTATACACATCGGGCCGTGCGGCCACGATGGCCTCGACCGCCGCCTCGTGCTTGTTGCGGAAATCGGGGGTCAGAATTTCAATCGTCGTGTTCGGCGTGGTCCGGCGTAGCGCCTCGATCACTTTGACAAACTGGCTAGCGCCGCCGTCGGGCAGGTCGTCGCGGTCAACCGAGGTTACCACAATATGCTCCAGCCCCAGCGCGGCGGCGGCATCGGCGGTATGTTGCGGCTCCAGCGGATCAACCTTCATCGGCATGCCGGTCTTGACGTTGCAGAACGCGCAGGCGCGGGTGCACACATCACCTAGGATCATCACCGTAGCGTGCTTCTTGGTCCAGCATTCGCCAATGTTGGGGCAGGCCGCCTCTTCGCACACCGTGTTGAGTTTCAGGTCACGCATCAGCTTGCGGGTTTCGGCAAAACCCTGACTGGTCGGGGCCTTTACCCGAATCCAATCGGGTTTACGGACACGCGGCGGGCGATTGCCAGCGAAGTCGGGAAAGAGATCATTCATCGCCGCCCCTTTAGCCGCGTGCGCAGTGCTTGCCAACTGCACAATTTTGCCTATCAGGATGGCTTTCGGCAAGGCACAACTCGGCAGGGCAATGGGCGGTCCATGATTTTAGAAACACTGACATCCCCGATCATCCTGTTCTTTGCCTTGGGACTGTTGGCGGCGTTTGCTCGATCCGACCTCGTCATCCCGGAGGCGCTGGCAAAGGGCATGTCAATTTACCTGATGGCGGCCATTGGCCTCAAAGGCGGGGTTTCGGTCGCCGCTGCAGGCTTCGGACCCGATCTGCTGATCGCTGCACTGGCCGGGGTTTTACTCAGTTTTGCCATTCCCTTTTTGGCTTACGCTCTGCTGCGGTCAATTGGCCGGTTGGACGGGATCAACGCGGCCGCCGTTGCCGCGCATTATGGTTCGGTCAGTCTGGTCACTTTTGTCACCGCCGACCAATTGCTGACCGCCAGCGGGATATCGGCGGCGGGGTATATGGTGGCCGTGCTCGCGCTAATGGAAACGCCGGCGATTATTTCGGGGCTGCTGCTCGCCCGCCGGGGCACCAAACAATCGGCGGACAGCGGTGCATCCAATATGTGGCACGAGGTGTTTCTGAATGGGTCGGTGGTGCTGCTGACCGGCAGTTTCCTGATCGGGCTGATCGCTGGCAAAGACGGGTTCGCCCCGATAGCGCCCATGTTCGAGGTGGGATATAAGGGGGTCTTGTGCCTGTTCCTGCTCGATATGGGCTTGATCGCTGCACGGCGGATCATGGCTTCCAAGGGCCTGACTTTTCGCCTGATCGCCCTTGCCATTGCGATGCCGATTGGCAACGGCCTGATTGCGCTGGGTCTCGCCGCCGCGCTCGGCATGGCGATGCCGGAAATGATCGTTTTGGCGATCCTTGCGGCCAGCGCATCCTATATTGCGGTCCCGGCGGCCATGCGGCTGGCTTTGCCAGAGGCTGATCCGGGAATTTATTTGTCGATGTCGCTGGGCATTACCTTTCCCTTCAACGTCATTTTCGGCATTTCCCTGTTCACCTTTTTGGCAAGGATGATTTCCTGATGACCGCGCTAATCATCAAAAAGCGGATTGACCTGATTGTCGATCTTCCGCTGATTCCGAAAATTGTCGCTATCGGCAAAGCCGCCGGGATTGAGCACCACACGGTTCTGTCGGCCCTATCGGGTATCGGCACCCATGGCAGCTGGAGCGACGACCGGATCAGCGGGGCGATGGCCAAGGCCAATTTCATGACCATTTGCTCCGCCGAACACGCGGAGTCTTTTGTCGCCGCGCTGGAACCCTTGCTGTCCAGCTATCGCATGATCATTACCGTCACCGATGTCGGTGTTGTCCGGGGGAGCCATTTTTAATGCCTGAATTTGCCCAATTGGTCGAAGGCTATCGCCGTTTTCGCGCGCAGGATTATCTGAAGCAAAAAACGCGCTATGATACTTTGGCGAGCGAGGGACAGGCGCCGCCGATCATGACGATCGGTTGCTGTGATAGCCGGGTCGATCCTGCGACGATTTTTGACACCGTGCCGGGACAGGTCTTCGCGCTGCGCAACGTCGCCAATTTGGTCCCGCCTTATGGTCCAGGTGGCGGTCTGCACGGGGCGTCGGCGGCGATAGAATTTGGCGTTTGCGGGCTGGGCGTCCGGCATATTGTGGTCCTTGGCCACGGCCTGTGCGGCGGCATTCGCGCGGCACTTCATGGCGGTGATCTGGGCGAGCCGGGGCCGAGTTTTGTCGACGATTGGATGGGCATCATTGCAGAGGCCCGGGATGCTGTCATCGCCGATCCGGGCGATAACCCACAGCTCAAACTGGAACATGAGGCGATCAAGGTCAGCCTGGCCAATCTACTCACCTTCCCCTTTATCAAGCGCCGGGTCGACGCGGGTGAACTGAAACTACACGGGGCGTGGTTCGCGATTGGAGAGGGGCGTTTATACATTCTGAACGATGCCACCGGCGCCTTCGAAAGCATCGAATGAAACCGTGGAGCGATGATCTGGACGGGGCGCTGCGTCAATGCTGGAGCGCGCTTACCGAAGCGGCCAAAAAGCGGGTCAGCCCGCTGCATACACCCGTAGTGGCAACGGTCGATTCGGAAAATAGGCCCGAGCAAAGGGTCATGGTGTTGCGGCAAGTGTCCGCATCCACCCGGCTGCTGCGCTTTCACACCGACATCCGCACAGCCAAGGTGCGCGAACTGGCCCAAAATCCCTCGGTCGCGATTTTGGGCTATGACCCGTCGGCGAAGCTGCAAATCCGGATGAATGGCACGGGCGCGATTGAGAGCGATTCGGTGTTGGCCGACACGGCATGGGCGCAGACGTCGCTCTATGGCAAACGCTGCTACCTCGCCGATCCTGCGCCGGGGACACAGGCCGATCATCCCCTATCCGGTTTGCCGCCCGAGCTAGAAGGTGTAAAGCCCGATGAAGCGCAAGTGGCCCCTGCCCGCGCCAATTTTGGGATATTGCGGGCCGAAATCCAGATGGTGGAATGGCTGTTCCTCGCGCACGACGGCCACCGCCGAGCCCGGCACTGGTGGAACGGACAGCAATGGACCCACCAATGGCTGGTGCCGTGATCTATCAAAATCCGCTCGTGTCGAGCGTAGTCGAGACACAGTGCTACAAAACACGGTATCTCGACTACGCTCGATGCGAACGGCAAGGGTGCTTCGATGACAAAGCAACGTGATCACCAAGGAAACCACTCATGAACAGCGGCATCACCCTTAGCCTCGGCCTGTACTTCGCGCTGATGATCGGCATCGGTATCTATGCGTGGCGCAAATCGACCGGCAATAGCGGCGAGTATCTGCTCGCCGGGCGGCAGATGGGACCGGCGGTGACGGCGCTCGCTGCCGGGGCATCGGACATGTCGGGCTGGCTGATGATGGGCTTGCCTGGAGCGCTGTACGCCAGCGGGCTGGTAGAGGCATGGATCGCCATCGGCCTTTTTATCGGCGCGCTGCTCAACTGGATCATCGTCGCCCCGCGCCTTCGTGCGCAGACAGAGGCCGACGGCAATGCGCTGACCATCCCCGAGTGGCTGGGCAATCGGTTCAACGACAAGAGCCACATCCTGCGCCTGATCGCGAGCATTGTTATCGTGGTGTTTTTCGCGCTCTATGCCGCATCCGGGCTGGTCGCGGGCGGCAAGCTGTTCGTCAGCGCCTTCGACGCGAGTTATCAGACCGGCCTTTGGGTTACGGTATCAGTGGTGGTGCTCTATGTCGTGCTCGGCGGGTTTCTGGCGGTCAGTCTGACCGACTTTGTCCAAGGGACGATCATGGCGATAGCGCTGATCCTCGTTCCGCTCGCTGCCTATGGCGCGCTACCTGACGGGACCAGTCTATCGGGCGCGCTGACCGCCATCAACCCCAATATGACAAGCCTGTTTGCAGGAACCACGGTGCTGGGGATCATCTCGACCGCCGCTTGGGGCTTGGGCTATTTTGGCCAGCCGCATATCATCGTCCGCTTCATGGCGATCCGCAGCGTGAGCGACATACCCACCGCACGGATGATTGGCATGTCGTGGATGGCACTGGTGCTGATCGGCGCGGTGCTGGTTGGCCTGATTGGCAGAGCCTATGTCGAAGCCAAGGGAATCACATTGGCCGACCCCGAAACCATATTGATCCTGCTGGCCGGAGAGCTGTTTCCGCCGGTCGTGGTTGGCTTCTTGCTCGCCGCGATATTGGCCGCGATCATGAGCACGATCAGCGCGCAATTGCTGGTCACCGGGTCGTCGCTAACCGAAGATTTCTACCGCCTGTTCCTGCGCCGCGACGCCAGCGAGCGGGAAGTGGTGACCGTTGGTCGATTATCGATCATCGCAGTCGCGGCGGTTGCCATGGCGCTGGCGCAGGACCCGGACAGCAGCGTGCTCTCGCTGGTCTCCAACGCCTGGGCCGGTTTCGGCGCGGCATTTGGCCCCGTCATCCTACTCGCCCTCACCTGGCGGCGAATGACCTTGGCCGGGGCAATAGCTGGCATGGTCACCGGCGCAGCGGTCGTCATCGGATGGATCGCAGCGGGTATTAGCAGCACGATGTATGAGATTGTACCAGGATTCGTGGCAGCAATGGCGGTGATTGTCGGGGTGAGTTTGTTGGACGGGCGGGGGGAGAGGTAAGCGGCGAGGTGCTTCGGGCTTGACCCCGAGCCTAGGATGGGGATCGCAGCACGGGTAACCCTAGGCTCCGGGTCTTCGCCCGGAGCAAACATCCTACCAACCTCCCCCCTCACCCGTCGCAATCGCTCCAGTAATCCTTGGCGGTGGTGCAGCTTTGTAGGCCGGAATAGTGGTTGACGGTGCAGGTGCGTTTCATCGGACAGGCTTTGAACGCGCGCGGTTGATATCCTGCGGGGGGTGCAGGACGGGTGAAGACGTCTTTAACCTGCTGGCGCAGCGGGATCATCTTGTTTCGGACGTCCGCATCGCCGTTGGCAATTGCGAAATCGAGCCAGTGTAGAATTTCATCCTGATGCTTCATCGGGTCCTTGCTTTGCAGCAGCGACGACGCCGCCATCACCGCGCCGTAAACATGGCCATCGGCGGCCAGATGCCGCGACAGGCGGTAGGCGAGATCAAAATCCTGCTTGGTCCCCTCCCCGTTGTTGATCATGTCCCAAGCGACAAAGGTCGCATAAAAATGCCCGCGCTCGGCGGCTTGGCGAAAGAATCCAAAGGCCTTTTTCGGGTCCTTTTTCGTCCCCTGCCCACCGCGATAGAAATTGCCCGCCGCAAACAACGCATCGACATGGCCCGAAGTCGCGGCCCGCTCGATCAGCGACAGCCCTGTCTTAAGGTCGACCCTATCATCAATCTGTCCCCGCGCGATCAGAACGCCTTGGGTATATAGCGCCTCTGCCTCACCCAATTCAGCCGCCTGTTTGATCAGATTATAGCCCTCCTGCACCGGCTCCTGCCCGAATTTGCTGTTGAAGAACGCAAGGCCCACTTCGAACATCGCGACCGGATCTTTTTGGTTGGAGACAAATCCGGCGATGACCGACATGGCATCCTCGGTCTCGATCACATGATGAT
The DNA here is from genome assembly GCA_041740435.1 of Parasphingorhabdus sp. GTDB lineage: Bacteria > Pseudomonadota > Alphaproteobacteria > Sphingomonadales > Sphingomonadaceae > Parasphingorhabdus. Next base: position 573 of record JBGSLY010000116.1, on the reverse strand, counting down.
TGGCACGGGCGCGCAAACTATCTGGTGGAGTGGGACACGGCGCATTGGACGCGCGGGCGGCTTCATACTCCCGGCCAAATTGCATCTCGGCTTCACTGAGCGTTTTACCGCGCTTGCCTTCAAGGTACAGATAATCGAACGCATTATGGCAATTGGCGCGCGGTTGTTCGATGCGGTCAATCGGCGGAAGGCCGAGGGTCGACAGTTTCTGGTTGGTCGACGATACAACATCGCTGGCCAACCCGGCGGTGGCCAGAAGCACGCCCATGCAGGCGGTAAGTATTTTGCGCATAGCTCGCATCCTCTTCTTCGAAGACGCGACCCCCGACAGAAGTGTTAACAAAATACCTCAGCCGGTGTCAACTTGCCAGACGTTTGATGATCCCCTATTCCAGCTAAAGCGCCAGGCGGCTAGCTGACAAGCCGCAAATTGGGGGCATTGCGGTCGCTAAGCGGACCTAGGCGGGGATTGGCGATCCCCTCCACCCGGTTGAGCCGGTCCACCAAATCGGCATCGAGATGGTAGTTCCGCCCCAAACACAATCGAATGCTCCGGCCATCAGCGCCGGGCGT
>JBGSLY010000115.1:0-8304 GCA_041740435.1 Parasphingorhabdus sp. | reverse complement strand
GTGCCACTCTGGCCGCCATTGCGCAGAAACTGCCGGAGCTAGGTGCAGATGCGCGGGTATTGGGCTTCAACTATGACACCGGGGAGCGGTATTTGTCGGTGCCCGAATTTCTGCCCGAACAATAATATATACTGCGGTGTGCGTTGTCGCAATTGCTTGGCGCATGCACGCCGAATGGCCGGTGATTCTGCTCGGCAACCGCGATGAATTTCACGGGCGGCCTTCGGCGGCCCTGCATCGCTGGGAAGAGGACGATCATGTGATCGCGGGCCGCGATCTGCTATCGGGTGGGACCTGGCTAGGTGTGTCAGAAGCAGGGCGTCTCGCGGTGGTGACCAATGTGCGGGGTTACGGCTTGCCCGATCCAGCGCTGGAATCGCGCGGTACCTTGCTGCGCCATTTTCTGATGGGCAGCGGAGAGTTTGCTGATCCGGGAATCGCGCATGTTGCGCGGTTCAATCCGTTCAATCTGTTTGTCCTGAACGGCGAAACGCTGAGCCTAATGTCGAATCGTCCAAGTGATGTGAACTATAGCCTTGGCTGTGGTTTTTACGGCCTGTCCAACGGGCCACATGACGAGCAATGGCCGCGAACCGCAGCAACCAAGGCGGCCATTTCGGAGTGGTTGAAAGGCAACGCCTCTGGCCCGGCGCAGATGCTAGACCAAATTGGCCCCAACCATGCAACGGCCCGCTTTCGCCCCTTGGAACCAATGACTGACCCGGCGGAGATTCCGGTATTCATTCGCGGCGAAAACTATGGCACGCGGTGCAGCACGATAGTTGCGATCAATCGGCACGGCGAAGGTGTCATTGCCGAACGGCAGTTTAACGCAAACGGCGATGCAACGAAGCATTCCGAAGTTCTATTCAACTGGCCGAGGGAGGTGCCGAAAACTTAGCGGATAGACTGCATTTCTAAGCCACCGCGAACATTTCCGGCTCCAGTGCCATCAGCGCTTCTGATCCCGCCTCGATCTTGCGGCGCAGCGCCCCGCAATCGGGGAAATAGCGTTCGGAAAAATAGCGGGCAGTGACCAGTTTGGCTTCATAGTAACGCGCATTGTCGGCACCCCGGTCGAGCGCAACCAACGCTGCCATCGCCATCCGCAGCCACATCAGACCCAGCGTCACAATGCCCATGATGGTCATATAGTGGAACGCCCCGGCCCCGATATTATTGGGGTTGGTCATGCCGTTTTGCAGGAACCACATGGTCGCCGCCTGTAATTCGCCATTCGCCTTTTCGAGCCGTTCGGCAAAATCCTTGAGCCGATCATCACCCTTGGCCGTCGCAACCTCGCTGGCGATCAGCGCGAAAAACGCCTGCACAGCACGCCCGCCGTTTTGCGCCAGCTTGCGCCCGACAAGGTCCATTGCCTGCACGCCGTTGGTGCCTTCATAGATCATCGCAATCCGGGCATCGCGCACGAACTGTTCCATGCCCCATTCCTTGATATAGCCGTGGCCGCCATAGACCTGTTGTGCTTCGGTAGCGATTTCATAGCCTTTGGCGGTGCCGTATCCCTTGATCACCGGGGTTAGCAAACCGATGATGTCGCCCGCCGTTTGCCGATCTTCTTCAGTAAGGCCCTTGTGCTCCAGATCAACTTGCAACGCTCCCCACAGAACGAGCGCACGCATCGCTTCGGTAAATGCCTTGGCGTCCATCAGCATCCGGCGGACGTCAGGGTGAACGAACAGCGGATCGGCGCGTTCCTGCGGTTCGGACGGGCCGGTCAATGCCCTGCCCTGCCGCCGGTCCTTGGCGTAGATAACCGCGTTTTGATACGCGATTTCACCCTGCGCTAGACCTTGCAAACCTACGCCGAGCCGCGCCGCATTCATCATGATGAACATCGCCGCCAGCCCCTTGTTTTCGTCACCAATCAGATAGCCGGTGGCTTCGTCGTAGTTCATCACACAGGTCGCGTTGCCGTGGATGCCCATTTTCTCCTCGATCGAGCCGCAGCTGACCGCATTGCGCGCGCCCAGCGAAACGTCATCGCCGACCATGAATTTAGGGACGACGAATAACGAAATCCCTTTTGACCCTTCCAGCGCATCGGGCGTTTTCGCCAACACCAGATGGATGATATTTTCTGCCAAATCATGCTCGCCAGCAGAGATAAAAATCTTCTGTCCTGTAATCGCATAGCTGCCGTCCATTTGCGGCACCGCCTTGGTTCGGATCAATCCGAGATCGGTCCCGCAATGCGCCTCAGTCAGGTTCATCGTGCCGGTCCATTTGCCCGACACCATGTTGGGGACGTACTTCTGGATTTGCTCCGGCGTGCCCTTGACTAGTATCGCCGAAATCGCGCCTTGGGTCAGGCCGGTGTACATTTCCAGCGCCTGATTAGCGGAAATCATAAACTCCATCACCGCATTGCCCACGACCCGCGGTAAGCCCTGTCCGCCAACTTCTTCGGGAGCAGACAGGGTGGTCCAGCCGCCTTCGATCAATTGGGTATAGGCCTCTTTGAAGCCTTTGGGCGTCGTAACGCTGCCATCGGGATGCCGGGTACAGCCTTCTTCGTCGCCCGATTGGTTGAGCGGGTGCAGCACTTCCGCCGCCAGTTTGCCTGCTTCGGTCAAAATAGCCTCTACCATTTCGGGCGTGGCATTTTCAAAACCGGGTATATGGGCATACTCTTCGAGGTGGATGACTTCATCTAGAATGAAACGGACTTCACCGATGGGGGCGGTATAGCTAGGCATAAAATATTCCTCTTGCAGGGGGAGAAGTGAAAAGCGAACTTAGCCTTTGGACTCCGCCATGGCTTTTTCGACGGTTTTGATGAATGAACTCAGCTCGGCAATCGAGCTGTCGATATCGCTGCGCTGGCGCTTCAGCTGGTCAACCCGCGCCTGACATTTCTGGATCGTGACCTCCATCTGGGTCTTGCGGCCATCATCCAAATCATAGAGGTCGATCATTTCCCGGATCTCTGCCAGACTAAAGCCAACATTTTTGGCTCGCATAATCCATGCCAGCCTTGCCCGGTCGCGTTTGCTATAAATCCGGTTTAGCCCCTTGCGCTGCGGTGCGATTAGGCCCTCGTCCTCATAAAAGCGCAGCGCGCGGGCGGTCAGGCCAAATTCCTCGGTCAGGTTGGAAATGCTATACTGCGCCCGGTTGTTGGCATCGGGCCGGTCAAGTTCGCCATGATTGGTAGTGGGATTGGTTGTCGCCTGCATATTTGATGCGATAGCTTACGCTAACGTAAACGTCAATATGTCAATCTGGTTGCAAAACGCATTGCTGGATCAACCCTGTGCGCCTCAAGAATTGGTAGCAGTCAGTCTGGGTTCTACGTTGCCTTGAACCGATATCGAGGGCGGCAAATCGATTCCCGGTTCGATTGTCTCATAAGTTTCATATTTCGACTTCATAGGACCGGCATCCGTCCAAACCACTCCGCAGCAAACAGTTTTTTGCGAATCATGGGTCTTCGATTCGATGTATAAATTACGTCTGAAACTATCGGCTTGTCCAAAAGCCTTGGCGCTTGCAGCTTGGACGTGTCTGGCCGTGCCTGTGGCGGCGCAGGAAGCCGAGATGGCGGAGAACACTGCTGCTGAGCAAGAATCGAGCACTTCGTCCGCACCTGCCGCCCGTTTCAACGTATTTGCAATTGATGTGCTAGGCGTCACCAAGCTGACAGCGGCCGAAATCGAAACCATTATTTATCCGTTCATGGGTCCGGACAAGGACGGTCAAACCATTGAACAAGCGCGACTCGCCATACAGTCAGCCTATACGGCAAAAGGGTATGAGACGACTATTGTCGAAATCCCGCAACAAACCGAAAGCAATTTTGCCCAGGGTGTCATCCAAATAGCAGTCAATGAAGTGCCAATTGGGACAGTTTCGGTGGTCGATGCGAAATATACCTCTGCCGACCTATTGCTCAAACAGGTCCCTTCCGCCAAATCTGGTGAGCCATTGAACTTCAAGACTTTTCAGGCCGAGCTGGCGCAAGCCAACCGTTTCCCGGATCGCGAAGTATATCCAAACTTCCAGCCGGGTGAAGCACCGGGCACCTTAAACGTGGAGTTGCAGGTCAAGGAAAAGCCCCCGTATCATGCCAGCGCCGAAATCAACAACGACAATAGTCCCAACACCACCGCGCTAAGAGTCGCCGGATCCGTCAGCTATTCCAATATGTTTGGTGTGGGTCACACGCTGACGATCAGCAGCGCCTTTGCTCCGCAAAATACTCAAGAAAGCGCGGTTGTATCGGGTTCCTATTCCGCGCCTTTGCTTGGTTCGCCACTGACGCTGCTTGCCTATGGTTACAAATCCAACAGCAATATCGCGGCCATTGGCGGCACCAATGTATTGGGTGACGGGTATCAAGTGGGTGTGAAAGCCATTTACCGTCTGCCGACTACCAAAAATTATCAGGCGTTGAACATCGGGCTGGATTTCAAGAGTTTCAATCAAGACATTAGCTTGGACGGGGTCAATGTCAGCACGGCCCCCATCCGCTATATCCCGCTCGTACTGGGGTACAGCTTTTCGCAGAGTGGCGAACGGTCGGCCTTAAACGTCGATCTTTCAGCCACCTTTGGTTTGCGGGTGGTCAAGCGGCTGCAATGCTTTGATCCTGCGATTGTGTTTTGTAACGAAGATCAATTCACCAATCGCGAACTCGATAGCATTGAAAATTTCGCGCACATCAATCTTGATGCGGATTACACGTTGGCACTGGGCGGGGATTGGAACACCTTTGTGCGCGTATCGGGCCAATATGCCGACAGCCATCTGGTAACGAACGAGCAATTCGCCCTAGGCGGCATGGGTTCCATTCGCGGCTATTTCCAATCGGAAGTCGTCGGCGACTATGGCCTTGCTGGCGGGATTGAATTGCGCGCGCCGTCTTTTGCAACGCAAGTAGGACCGTTTGTCGATGAATTGCGCTTTTTTGCCTTCGCCGACGGCGGCATCGTCAGAATTCGCAATCCATTACCCGATGCTATTGCCGGATATGACGTTGCAAGCGTCGGGGCCGGCCTGCGGCTGGGAGATTTCAAGAATTTTTCGGCTGAGGCGGTGATCGGTCTTCCGCTAATCTCCGGTCCGAACAGCGTCAAAAATGATCCGCGTTATACATTCATCATCAAAGGGGCATTTTGACAATGCCGCGACATCTATTGCTTCAGGGGGCTGACAATGCTTAGGGTTTTTACAGCGATACTGCTTTCTTTCATGGTGCTTAGCAGCCCTGCCGCTGCATGGTGGAACAAGGATTGGAAGTACAGAAAAGCCGTCACCGTGGATACAACCGCGACCGGCGTCAATGTCAGCGGGACGATTGGCAGGACCGTTGTTCTGCTGCGGCTGCACAATGGCAATTTCACCTTTACCGAAGCACTCGATAACGGCGCAGACATTCGGGTGGTTGATACAGACGACAAAACCCCCCTGCCCTATCATGTGGAAAGCTATGATGGCAAAACCGGCATTGCCACGGTTTGGGTTTCGGTACCCACATTGAATGGCGGTGAGAAAAAGCAGTTGTGGCTCTATTTCGGCAACAGCACGGCACCGGACGGCGGCGATAGCGCGGGTACTTTCGATGCCGAATATAGCGCTGTTTATCACTTCGGTGAAGGACCGGGAGCTCCAGCCAAGGATTCGACCGCGAACGCAAACAACAGCATCAACCCCCCTCCCGGCGTCACCGATGCGGGCATCATCGGTCGCTCGGCCACCTTTCCGGGTCAGGGAGCAGTGACAATTGCACCTTCGCCTTCGTTGGCGATTGCCGCCGGAACCGGATTTACTTTCAGCAGTTGGGTCAAACCAAGCCAGATTGCAGGCAGTCAGGCTGTTTATTCCCGGGGTGGTCTGGTCATTGGTTTGAACGGCGGCGTCCCCTTTGCCAGCTTTGGCGGCGGAACGGTGCAGGGAAATGCGCCAGTTGCAGAGAAACAATGGTCGCACATTGCGCTGGTCGCTGACGGGACCACTGTCACGCTGTTCTTGAACGGGATCGAAGCAGGCAGCGCCAGTGCTGCCCTGCCTGCCATAGATGGCGAGGCCCTGATTGGCGGTAGCGCGGAAATGCCGTTCGCGGGCGAAATCGACGAACTGCGCCTTTCAAAAGTAGCGCGTCCGGCCGCAATGATTTTGGCGATGGCCAGCGCCGAAGGACCCGAAAGCAAGTTGGTAACTGTCTCCGAGAGCGCCGAACAGCAAGGCTCAGGCGGCGGTGTATTCTTCTTCATTCTGTCCAAAGTGCACACGCTTGACCAGTTCATCATCGGTCTGTGTATGCTGCTTCTTGCCGGCGCTATTGCGGTGATGGTGATGAAATTGCGCTACCTCAACACCGCCGAACGCGGCAATTCGGTGTTTATGAAGCGCTTTGCGGCGATGCACGAAAACCTGATCCATTTGTCCACCATCCCGGGCATTGACACCAAGGAAGTGGCTTATATGGAGGCGTCGCCTATCGGCAAACTCTATGAAACCGGATTGGATGAACTCGACGTCCGCCGCGCGCGCGGTAAGCATGCATTGTCAACCGAAGCCGTTGAAGCCATGCGTGCCGCGGTCGACGCGGTCGTCGTTGAAGAAAACCAGAAGCTTGACCGTGCCATGGTGCTGCTCACCATCGCTATTTCCGGCGGACCATTCATTGGCCTGCTTGGAACGGTGATCGGGGTGATGAGCACCTTTGGCGGCGTGGCTATGGCCGGCGAGGTCAATGTTAATGCGATTGCACCAGGGATTGCGGCGGCCCTTTTGGCAACCATCGCTGGTCTGGCCGCCGCCATTCCCGCGCTGTTCGGATACAATTATCTCAACAGCCGCATCTCGACGCTGTCGGATTCAATGCGGGTCTTTGTTGACCGGTTGATTACCCGCTTGGCCGAAGTTGCGGCAGATGAAGCCGAAGAAGCGGCAAAATGAAGCGCGACCCTAAAACAGTGATAATCGCCACAACAGCCAAAGGAGCGAAGACATGCAAGTAGGTGGTGGACGCAAAGCGTATGATGATATCAACATCACACCGATGCTTGATCTTGCATATGTGCTGCTCGTTATCTTTATTCTGATGGCGACCGCTTCGGTGCAAGGTATTAAAGTGGACTTGCCGAAAGCGAGTGCGTCGCAAAGTCTTGTGCAACCTAAGACCATTGCCTTGACCGTGAACAACAGCGGTCAGGTGTTTATGGACGCCTATCCGGTTACGATGGCTGATCTGGAATCGCGTTTGCGCAACGCGAAGGCGCTTAATCCCGAAGTCCCGATTGTCCTGAAAGGTGATACCACCGCGCAATATGGCAAGATCATGGAAGTGCTGGACCTGTGCCGGCGACTAGACCTGAGCAAAGTTGGCTTGGTTACTGGCAAGCCAGCAGGAGCTTAAAGGACGGAAGTCATGGCATCGATTGCACCAGACCCAATTGGTTTTCAGGAACCTAAAGCCGATCCAAAGCTTCGTTGGCTGATGATCATTGGCGGCGGCATCGCTGTGGTTGCCGCGTTGTGGTTCCTTTATTCTATGCTGACGAGTGTTCCGGGGGTGAAGGTTGACGAGCCCCCGCCAACCGCGATTGATATGTTGCCTCCTCCACCGCCACTTCCCCCTCCGCCGCCGGAAAAGCTGGAGGAAACACCGCCAGAACCCACCGACAAGCCGGAAGCTGTTCCTGATCCCATTCCCAACGCACCAGCCCCGATGCAGATCGATGGCCCGGCGCAGGCTGGTGGTGATGCTTATGGATTGGGCGCGGGCTCAGGGGGCGGCATGGGGGCACCCAGTCAGGCTGGACCCTGTATCGGCCCCAATTGCGGCAAACCAGCGGGCGGGATTAGTGATGGTTTCTACACGCGCTATCTCAGCGGGGCGTTGCAGCGCAGCATAAGAAACGATGATAGTGTCAACCGATTGGTATTCTCGACCGATTTTGCAATCACGATCGATAGCGGCGGCCGGGTAACTGGGGTTAGCTTAGTCAAATCTTCCGGAGACAGCAAAAGAGATGCTGCGCTGATTGCGATTTTGCAATCGGTGCGAGGTCTCAATGCCCCTCCAGCGTCAATGAGATTCCCGCAGCGTATTACCGTGCGCGGGCGAAAAGCGATTTAACACAGGCTTTTAACGAAGCGCTGATGGAACGACAAAGGAAAGAACAATGCGTAAAACTGGCCCCAAAATGCGGACCAAATTGTTGGCAGAAACGGTATTGGCACTGACACTGGGATTTGGCGGCGCTAGCATGGCCGCGGCTCAGAGCGAGCCGGCTGCTGCAACAAATGGTGCGCAGCAAGCGCCATCGGACAGCG
>JBGSLY010000114.1:0-8958 GCA_041740435.1 Parasphingorhabdus sp. | reverse complement strand
CACGTTGGGGGGTATGACACGGTGGTCGCTGTGGAGTGAAGCAATGGATTCGCTTGCCCACCATTTATCCGCGCCGCATCGACATGGCGGGCCTTATACGGAGCAAAAGGCGGGATCGGGCTGTTCGTGCTGCCGCCCGGCTGCGACTGGTCCAGCGATACAACCCGGGGATTGAAGGCTAATCCGGGCAGGACATTGTCGATCGTGGACCGAGACACACCCTGTTGTAGCGCCCGCTCACCAACCTGCTGCAAATACGTCTGGAAGTCCGATTCGACCTGCGCGTTCGCCGGATTGGCCGGGCCGATCGCGCTCGATAGGCCTGCCACTAGGGTTAAAATAAAGGCGAAACTCAACCTGCGCATAGATACTCCTTTGACCATCCTTGTCGCATATGCAAGCCCGCAGGGGAATCTCCAGCCATCCCAACTTCGCCCCCATTCATCGAAATCGGGGATAGCAAAACCCTTTGCACCTCGCCGCCGAAATCGTTAGGGACCACCGACCCATTCCGGACAGGTGGCAGAGTGGTCGATTGCAGCGGTCTTGAAAACCGCCGAGGGTGCAAGCTCTCCGTGGGTTCGAATCCCACCCTGTCCGCCAGTTTCTGTTGCTATTTATCTGATTTAGCTTGATTTAATTTCTTAATATCAATTCTGTCTCCACAATTATCCCCACATCACGCCTTGGCTTGCAGAGGCATTTCTGAACCATTAGAGCTAAAGTCAGTGTGAGGGGTGGCCGCGAATTTCTATTCTTATTCCCGCTGTTGCCGCGACAGGGCAAGCGAATCCATTGCTTCACTCCACAGCGACCACCGTGTCATACCCCCCAACGTGCGTCAGGCCTTCATGGCTCTCTATTCCCGTGTAGCGCAGCGACGCATCCTCATAGCGTCGAAATGCGAACACCGCTTCGTTCATCCGTTCGGTATTGAAAACGCGCAGCCGCACCAACAGGTTGAAATCCTCGACGGTCAGGCCGGTCACCGTCAGGAACAGCTCCGGCTCAATCTTGGTGATAACGTCGATCAGCGTGTTTTCACGAAAGTCGGTCAGATACATGAACGCCGGAATGCGCGTCGCGAACTTGATCAGCTTTTCCTGTATCTGCTTGCGCTTGGATTTATATTCCTTCTCCTCGTCGGTCAGTTCCTTTTTCTCGGCCTTGGAAAGTTCGCCATCCTTGGCCTTCTTTTTCAAATCCTTGACCGCTTCACTCTTGTTGATGATCGTTTCAATCACATTGTCGCCCAGCGCGCGCCAGCCTTCGATCCGTTCCACCGCTGCCATCGCCTCGGGATTGTCGAGCACGCGGCGCAGCGTGTCGTTGTCGACGTTGACCAGCATCGCCGATTCCCATTTGCGCGCCAGCAGGGTCGCCGATGTGCCAGCCATCGCGATATCGAGAATGCCGCCAGCATCAATCTGTTCCATGTATGCGCCGTTGTAGGCAAGCACAGGCAGAAACGAGACAAGTTCAGCAACGGCTTTTTCAGGATCAAGCGGCTTTCGTGTTTTTGGGTCTGTCGGGTTAAGGCCGATCCCATATTCGGAAAGCTGGCGCAGCGCGCGGGTTGGAGCAAAATCGAACACGAAACAGATTGGTTTCTTGACCAGTTCCGCATCCAGGTCATCGCCCTCCGGATTGGCAATCGACCATGGCGATTGGACGCGAAAAGCGGCCTGAAAATAGGTTTCGGGCGATTTCAGGTTGCGCAGCATCAAGATCGATGCCCATTGCTTCACCGTCACACCGGTCGTCAGCTTGCCGCACGACAGCGTAATTGTTTTTGTATCCTCGCCATTGCCGATTGCCTTGCGAACCGGCGGCAACGCTTCCAGCCCGATGCCAGCGCCAGTCCCGGCCGCCACGATCACATCATAGTCGTGCCAGAAGACATTCTGCTCCTCTTCCAACAGGTTTTTCATCGCCTCACACGCCGCCACATTCGGCAAAAACCAAAAGGCGTGATTGAGGTAGGGGAGCAGCCGCACGTCCGAATAGGGCCAAGGCGGCCTTGCGCCGGTTTTCAGGCTTTCAACGGTTTGCGCCGGACCCGATCCGCGAATGATGCTGAGCCATTTTTGCACCTCGTCCTTGTGCTCGAACTGCGCCAGCACGCCGCTGCCTTTTGCCTTGAAAAACTCGTTCAGGTCGAACTCGTCAAACTCGCCGCCGCTAGCGATGGCGAGCAGTTCATCGGGCATTTGATAGGTCAGCAAACGCATCTGCGGCAGCGCGGCATAGGGGTTGCGCTTGCCGGGATTGTTGCTGTCCCATTCCGCCCGCGCGCGTTGTTCGTCGGTATAAGTCCAGTTGAAAATCTGTTCCTCGATAAACTCGCCGGTGGCCAGCGCCTTGAACGGCGTGCCGGACAGGTAAAGATAAGCGCGGGTTGTAATCGGCAGGAAAAGCGCCTCATCGTCGCCCACAACGTCAAGCTGATCGTTCAGAGTGTCGAGAGTACTCGCAAACGCCTGCTCCATCTCCTTCTTGGCGACCGCTTCATCCTCGCCTTCGAAAAGTTCCTTGGCGGAATCACGCCACGCACCGAAATGATACTCATCGAAGACAACCAGGTCCCAGTTGATCGCGTGTATCCAAGCGTTCTTTTGCTTGACGCTGTTCCCGTTCTTGCCGAGCAGGTCCTGAAAAGAGCCAAAATAGACCATCGGCGTCTCGGCTGGGATATCCAGCGGATCGCCCCCGGATTTCTGAGAAAAATAGCGCCAGCCGTCAAAATCGCGGTGATTTTCCAAATCCGTCTGCCAAGCATCCTCAACAGCGGGTTTGAAGGTGACGACCAGCACGCGTTTTGCCCCCAGCCGCTTGGCAAGCTGATAACTGGTAAAGGTTTTGCCGAACCGCATCTTTGCATTCCACAGGAAACGCGGCACGGCCTTTGCGTCCTGTGCCCAGCGGGACTGGTAATAATCGAATGTCTGCTCGACCGCCTCCGCCTGTTCGGCGCGCATCGGAAAATCTTGCGCGTGCGTGCCGGTGAAGCGCAGCCCGCTTTGCAATTCGGCAATCGCGGTTTTCACATCATCGGGCGAACAGCGCATCCATTCGCGCGACGCGCCGATGATGACATTTTCGAAACCCTTTTGGATCAGGCGCTGGCGGACATCATTGTCGCGGAAGGTCGTCCCGTCTTCGCGTTCCGCAAAGGTATCAAGCGCGGTGTGCAGCGTGTAAGCCTGTTGCGCCTGCCCCTGCGACTGGCGGATACGGTCGTTGACATTGTCCTGTGTTGTTTGGCCGATTTTTATCAGTCCGGCATAGGCAGGCGGCGGATCGTTGAACGTCCACGCATAAATGCGAAGTCGGGCTTCGGGTTTGAGTGTTAGGATGTCTTCGATAGACGGCTTACTCGCCATTGCCGCCGCCGACTTCCATCGCTCGAACTTGAGATACTATGTATTCTTGCTCTTCCGTCGTGATGCCATACTTTTCAAAGAGGATTTCGTCAGTCCAAGTTCGATCCCACGTTTGCATGGGAACCCAAGCGTATGTGGAATGCGTCGCATGCTGAGTTATTTTTCGAACAGATACGAGAAAACGGAAGAATCTTGTTGCGTAATAGGATTGAACGCTTCTGGCTTCCGCTTCGGACGCTAAATGGAAAAAGAGAAACGATTGCGTGCAAACCGATGGGGAACTAGCCAGAAGCGATTTTCCCACAATTGGATGTGGCACCATATCGCCACCGTTGTAGGCCTCAGGAACAAGCACCTTCCAAGTATCGATTAATTGTGCACTTTTAGTCACTGCTTTTCGGTCAATGTAACCCACGCCGCGTTTCATCGTCCGAATGTAATGTAATGGAATAGCCCCCGGGCTAGGCTTTTTTTGAAAGCCATCAAAGTTAGACGTCCAACCAAATTCTTTGTCTCTCGCTAAAATGCGGTTGATCGAGGGTTCACTATGCGATGATACCCTGTGCAGTATTCGTACAGCTCTCACGTCCCGGACGAAAACATCATACTCGCCAAGGTGTCGGGGCACTGGTCCAACAACTTCGCCTCCGCGTGAAGTTGTAACGTTGCAAGGGCCATCGTGTTCGGCAGCCCAGAGGAAGTAACAAACGCCAGCCTTAATTTCAACGCCCGGAAAAACTTCGCTCGCAGCCGGGAAATCCACCAGTTCACAGATGCGCGTGTCACTGAGCATTGACTTTCTAAAATCGTTTAGGCCTAAGCCTGATGCCATCCACCGAGCAGGAATGACCATAGACAAAAAGCGTGGCTCAAGCGTTTTCGCTTACTCTACGAAATGCTGATAGATTGGAACGTCCCGCGTCCCGCCATCCGAAGCCAATTGATAAGGCGGATTGCCGATGATTACATCAAAGTTCATGGTGTCTCCAAACAGCTCATTTATATGAGCCTTCGTGTCCTTTGAGTGAATAAACGCGTATGCGTGGTTTTCATAGCTATCGCCTCGATCAAGCGTTTTTTGACTAGCTCCGCAAAAGGAGCATTTGCCACCGATCCACGTGTGCTCAATCCGACTAAACCAGATATTCCCGTCATCGTCATCGAAGCTCTTGGCGATGCTATGCTTCCCGACCGCATGCTTCGAACAATAAACGCTCCGCCGCGCGAGCAGGCTGGTCAGCTTGGTAATAGCAATCCCAAAAACCTGCTTGGTCAGGATATGATCGACACGCGTTTGCAGGTCCGGGATTTCGCCGTCCAGCCCCTTGATCAGCCGCTTGGTAATTTCGCGCAGGAACACGCCCGATTTTGTGCAGGGATCAAGAAAGGTGACTGTGCTGTCCGCCCATATATCCGCGCCGCCGTTGGCATTCGCCCAGCCCTCCGCCAGCGTGTCGAGCATCCGGCCCGCAAATTCCGGCGGGGTAAACACTTCATCGTTGGACAGATTGGCGATACAACTCAGCACATCGGGATTGCGGTTTTTCAGCGTGAAGGCCGCCCGACTGAGTGCAATTGGTTCAGGCGGCGTCGTCACGCGGTCATATCCAGCGCCGCCAGCTCCGCCACCCGCATCGGCGGATAGCTTTCGGCGGGTTTGAAAATCTCGTGACTGCCCAGATGCGCAAACAGCGTGCGCTCTTCACGAAAACTCGACATGCCGGTCAGCACATCCAGCCGGAAATCGCGCCGCTGGAACTTGCCCTTGCCGATATAGCCCCATTCAACGATCAGGATCGGCCCGCCGTCTACATTTTTCATCGCCATAGCATCGCCGTGAATCAGGTTAAGCGACAGGACATGGCTGGCGGCGTGATACAGTTCATCGTCCTCGCTTAGTCGCAGATATTCGGCAAACACTGCCAACATATTCGCGCGGCATTCGGCGATATTATCGGCCAGCAATTCGATGCCATAGCAACAGGTCAGCGCCAGCAAGGCATAATGCCGTTTCTCGAAATCACTCTTGCCATATCGCGCCTCGACCGCCGCCAGCTTGCGTTGTAGGATCGGCACAAGGAAATTGCCGCTGCCGCACGCGGGTTCCAGAAAACGGCTATCAATCCGTTCGGTTTCGCCTTTGACCAGATCAAGCATTTTTTCGACCAGCCAATCGGGCGTAAAAACCTCTCCATGATCGGCCACGCGCTTTTTCGATTTGATCAGGGGGTCGGCTTTGAACAACGGCCCCGGATCGCGGGTGACCGCAAACTCCGCCTGTCGCGGTTTCAACCCCTCTGGCTTTTCAGGGGCATCCATTTCGCCGATCAGATCAAGCGACCGGGCAATATGGTGCGGGGGCGATGATGACCCTTCCTCCCAATTTTGAACGATATCTTCGGCCACCCGAAATTCCCGGGAAACATCGGCAAGGCTAAGCCCGGCCGCTTTTCGGCTGGCGGAAAATGACATGGGTATATCTATGCCATTCCGCCCCGTTTTAGCAATGTCTTTAGCATGGCAAATATTACCCCCCACCTCTCCGCCGCAGAAAATCCGCCAACTCCGCCGCCAAATCATCCCGCCCGCCAGAGCCATCCCTTGCCGCCAACCCCCGGATCAACTCCGCCTGCCGGTGCGCGGGCACCGTGCCGTAATTGGCCAGCGTGGTCATGACATGGTCATGGCCCAGATTCTGGCTCCACGCCTTAAACTCTTCCGGTGTGTGGCACCGCTGTTGCCCCATTTGGGTCAGGGTATTGCGCACGCTATGCGGCGGGAAATAGGGCAGGTCCGCCGCCGCATAGGCGTTGCGGAATATCTTGCGCACCGGGTCCGCATTGCTCCACGCCGTGCGCGCCAGTCCGATGGGCATAAAGCCGCCATGGGGTCCGACGCCGATTTTCGTCGCGGGAAACAGCGGATCATTGTCGCCAAATAGCAAAGTACCGCGCAGATACTCCACCCATGCCGTAAATATCGCCAACGCTTCGCCGCCCACCGGAAAAAACCATGTGGCAAAGGATTTGCTGAATTTGGTCGCCACTTCGCGGGCGTCCAGATCGACCCGGCCCGCCGCCAGATTGATATGCTTCAACCGCAGGGTGACCAATGCGCCGTCCCGGCATCCGGTCAGCATAGCAAAGGCGAACAGCGCACGATTGCGCCGCTCTATATTCGTGGCGGCTGGCATCAGCGACAATGCGCGGTGCATTTGCTCCAGCGTGGCAAAGGGCTTATCACGCTTGGCCGTGGCGGCGCGCACATCCTTTTCCGGCAGATTGAAATATTCGGCATCGGCATAGCTGATTTTGGATTTATACCCCGGTCGATCCGCCAGCCAGATGAAAAAGGCGCGAAGCGCATTCATCGTGCTGTTGAGCGTGGCAAGGCTAAGCGGCTGGTCGCTCCGCTCCGCCTTTTGCGCCGCCAACCGCGCCTTGAACGCCACCGCCTGTTGCCGGTGAAACCGGGCAAAGTCGGTATATCCGGTGCTGGCCTCAAACCGGGCCAGCGCCTTGGCCACTGCATCAATCGACGCCACATTGCGCCTTTGCGCCTCCCGCAAATACAGGAAATATTCCCGCTTGATCCGCTCGTTTTTGGCGCAATATTTGGCTGTGTGTTTTGCCATGGGTACCGGTCCTTTCTTGGTCAATGTTTAAGGGGGCGGCTGGCCGCCAGAATATGCGTCCTTATCCCCCCGCTATTTGGACGGTGAATCCAGGCATTTTGTTCGCAATCTGCGCTTTGCCGATGCGCCGGTGCATCACCGTGCCGCACGCCGCGCACAGGGCGCTTAAATTGCCCGATGCGCTGTTAAAGGGCCGATAATCGACCATGCCCAATGCGGGCGGGCGAGGTGTCCGGCATTTGAGGCAATAGAGCGTTCCGGGCGGGCACGGGCGCTTACCCTTGGCGCGGCGTTGCTCCAGAAAGGCGCGGATCGTGCGGCCTTGAAACAGCAACGGGCGCTGGCCATCAATCGGCTTTAGGCCAGCGTCCTGCCAATGCAGCACGGTGTTTTTATGCACACCCAACCGCGCCGCCGCTTCACCCGCCGTGTAATTGTGGTGCAGCTTGATCCGGCATGGATTGACCCGTTTGGCTGGCATGGCCTTAAACCGCTTCGTCGACCAGTCGCCGGATAGATTCCCATGTCACCATGCGCCGTCGCCCCAGCTTGCGGCTGTCCAGCCTGCCTTGCTTGATCAATTCATAAATCGATGTGCGGCCAAGGTTCAACGCCTGCGCCGCGCCGTTGATGGACGTCAGTATCGGGTCCATAAAATTGTTTCCTTTCCGTGTCCGCCATGATTCGCATGGACACGGGGATACTTCTACGGACGCTTTTTGGGGGTGTCGGACGGAAAGGGGCGGAAAGGGGCGGAAACTATGTTTCTGGCTGAGTCATGCGGCTCCACAAGCGGCGGGCACGCCAGCGCACGGTGCTTTCGGACGCGGAAATGTCCATGCTGTCCAGATAGTCCGCCATTGTTCGCTCAATATCCGCCTGTGTCTCGGGCTTAAGATCGCCTTCATGAAGCTGCACCGCAATCTCCGCCCACATCGCGTCCCAATGTGCAGCCAGCGGCTTGCCACCCGGATTTTTGGCCGGATTTTTGGTGGCTGGTAAAGGGGCGGGAACAGCTTTAACAGCGGGATTCTGAAAGCTGAATTTGTGAATTTCCAATTCGCGAAAGGCATTGTCCTGCATCTCGGCAAACAACGCGCTCGCCGCTTGCCGAATGCTGACCGCCGTCTCCCCGTGCGCGCCGATGGCCAATTGTATCGGCCTCTCCAAATTAGCCTCCAAACCCGTCAGGAAAGACGTGAAATGGCCCACTATCTTATCAAAAGCCTCTATATCCTGCACCACGGCGGCGACTTTCTCGACCGCTTCGGCAATATATTGGCGGGCGATGTCATCCAATAGGGCTATGACGGCTTTGATCGTATGCCCAGATCGCAGAGTCTTTTGCTGCGCGCTTTTGGCGATCATATCGGTCAAGTGTTTGCCTGCGATCCTGCCCAGATTTACGCTTTGATGCTCCAATATCAGTCGAATCTGTGCTTCCTGGGATGAGTTCACGGCCTAAAACTAAATCAGATAACCGAGCAGCTCCGCCGCTTGCCCGTTAGGCTGCAAATCCCTAACCCCGATAAAGCTGCTGGCGGTAAGATTGACCAGACCGTTCAGCTTGATCACCAAATCAGCCGCCCCGTCGCCATTGACATCGCCTTCGATAAATGTGCTACTGCCGACCTGTTGGAAGCGCAAGTCGCCGGCGGTGCCGCTGAAAGCGTTGCTGGCGATCCATTCAAAGTCATCGTCAGCGCCAGTATTGGTGTTGGCGTCGATCAGGTTGATCTGTATCTTCTCGCCTGCCGCCCGGTCGAAATCGGTGATGACATCGGCGGTCGCGCGGGTGGTGTTGAAATCGCCGAGGAATCGGAACTCGAACGTGTCCTTGTCTGCGCCGCCGGTCATAGTGTCCTTGCCAGCGCCGCCATCGATCCGGTCAATACCGGAACCGCCATCAATTGTATCCAACCCCGATCCGCCGCGCAGGGT
>JBGSLY010000113.1:0-2493 GCA_041740435.1 Parasphingorhabdus sp. | reverse complement strand
TGCGGGCGAACGTCCATGCCCCAGACTGGCCTCCACTTCAATGCCCTGTTATGGTTCTGGACATGGCAAATGCGGACGATCCGGTAGTGCAGGTTTTGAGCGAAAGCGCGGTGCGCGCGGTGCTGGCCGATTCCATCAGCCGGGAAAGCAGCCAAAAGGTCTTTGCCCTGCGGCAACGGCTAATCAACGACCGGCTGCCGGGCATCCGCGATATTGTGCCCAGCTATGTCGAAGTGGCGGTGACCTTCGATCCGCAGCGGCTTTCGCTGCTAAAGGTTCGCGACTGGCTGCGCGGCCATTGTGCTGATCTGGACGGCAGTCATGACTTCACTGGCAAGCAGCACGATATTCCGGTCAGCCTGGGCGGCGCGTGCGGACCGGACCTTGCCGACATTGCCGCAGCGGCCGAGATGCGTGAGGCCGAAACCATCGACATGCTGCTGGGCGGGTCATATTTTGTCCATATGCTCGGCTTCCTGCCCGGAATGCCCTATCTGGGCGGCCTTGACTCAGTGTTGCACCGCCCGCGCCGAAGCCAGATCATCCCGCATGCGCCTGCGGGAACTGTGGCCATTGCCAACGGACAGCTGAGCATTTTCCCCGCCGACACGCCAACCGGATGGTGGCGGATCGGATGGAGTCCGGTGCAGCTTTTCTGGCCATCCACTGGTGCCGATAGCCCGCCACGGACTCTGCTGGCCCCCGGCGATGAGGTGCGGTTTGTTGTCCTGACCTCAACACATTAGAGATGACAGTGTGGCCGCCCGCTGCCATAAGACCGCGCCTCTCATTGTAAGGACAAGTATCGTGGACATCAAAGACAAGATCATCGTCATCACTGGCGCGGCCAGCGGGATTGGCGCGGCGATGGCCGACAATTTTGCAGCCCGAGGCGCAAAGCGGGTGATCTGCGCGGATCGCGAATGGGCGGGGGCAGAGGCGGTTGCCCGGCGAACCGGGGGCATCGCCATGGCCTGTGATGTGGCGAAAGAAGCGGATATAGTTTCCGTAATCGAAGCGGTCGAAACCGAACACGGTCCGATTGATCTTTTCGTCTCCAATGCCGGCATCTTCACCGGCGGCGGCGCAGAGGTCGCCGACGCGGAGTGGCAGCGTATCTGGGACATTAACGTGATGGCGCATATCTGGGCCGCGCGGCATATGGTCCCGCGCATGTTGGCGCGCGGCGGCGGCTATTTGCTCAACACCGCGTCGGCGGCGGGCTTGCTCAGCCAGATTGGCGGCGCACCCTATGCGGTGACCAAACATGCGGCGGTCGCCTTTGCCGAGTGGCTGGCGATTTCCCATGGCCGCGAAGGGCTCAAAGTGTCCGTGCTGTGTCCGCAGGGGGTACATACCGCGATGACGGCAGGTTTCACCGATTCGGTGGTGGCAATGGACGGCATGCTGAGCGCCGAGGCGGTGGCGGACGCGTGTGCGGTAGCGATCGAGGCCGAACAATTCCTGATTCTGCCCCACCCCGAGGTTGCGGATTATTTCAAGAACAAGGCAGGCGATTATGGCCGCTGGATTGGCGGAATGCAGAAGCTGAACGCGCAATTTGCGGGATGAGAAGTGTCCGGGATACTCTAAGGTGCTTGTATTCCTGCGCAAGCGGGAATCTATCTCCGAGGCCTTTGGTTTGAGCTCAATCAACTATTGAATAGATGAAACGTGCGAGAGATAGGCTCCTGCCTTCGCAGGAGCACAGGCCTTTTTTTTGGTTCGCGAGAATTTTTCGGTCGCTTTTACACCACCCGCTCGACGAACCAATAGCTGGCGGTAATGCCGATGGCATAGGCCGCGAAACGGGGCGTTAGGCGATGGACTGGCTCGGCGATGCGCTTGATGCCATAAAGCACCGCTAGCGCCGCCGCTACGATCATCAACTGGCCGATCTCCACCCCCAGATTGAAAGTGAGCAGCGCCAAAGGACGGTCACCTTCAGGCAGACCAATCTCTGCCAACGCCCCGGCAAAACCAAAGCCATGCAAGAGGCCAAAGGCAAAGGCGACAATCCATGGAAAGCGTTCCGACAGTCGGGGGTGTGCGGGATCGGATTTGACGATCTCCACCGCCAGAAACAGGATCGACAATGCGATCACGGCCTCAACCGGACGCTGCGGCAGGGACAACAGCCCCAATGTCGAGCCGATTAGGGTAATGGTATGTGCTATTGTAAAGGCGGTTATCGCCTTCACCACCGCCCATCCACCGCGCAAGAGCAGCACCATAGCGAGCACGAACAACAAATGGTCAAAGCCAAACAGGATATGTTCGATGCCCAGGACGGTATAGGCGCCGGCAACATTGCTAAACTGCGGGCCGGCATCTGGCGCGGCAATAATGGCCGTTGATGCCGAAGGGGTCAGGCGCAGGGCCGTGGTCGGCTGTCCCAATGGCGCAACCCGCACCAGAGCATCAGTGGTGGAATATTGCAGCCCATCAAGGCCTATACGCTTTCCCGCCAAGGGCCCGTCGCAAGCAAGGGCA
>JBGSLY010000112.1:0-2204 GCA_041740435.1 Parasphingorhabdus sp. | reverse complement strand
GCACCGCAATGACTTTGGGTCCGTCATGGCTGAAGATCATATTGTCGAGCCGGTAATCACCGTGGACCATGCCGAAATGCTGCTGCTCCGGAATGGTCGCGGTGACCCATTCAATCAATCTGTCCATCTCCGGAATCGGTTGCAGTTCCGACAGGCGGTATTGCTTGGTCCAGCGTGAAATCTGGCGTGCACAATAATTGCCTGGTTTGCCGTGATCAGCCAGACCGATGGCGTCAGGGTCATAGCTGTGCAGCTGCGCCAGCGTGTCGATCATGGCATGATAAATGGCGGTGCGCTCCGCCGGCTCCATACCGGGCAAGGTTCCGTCCCATAATGTCCGGCCATCGGCCATGCCCATGACATAGAACATCGAACCGATCACATCGTCATCGTCGCACAAGCCATAAGGCTTTGCGACCGGAAAACCGGTGGGATAAAGCCCGGCAATCGCCCGAAACTCACGGTCCACCGCATGGGCAGACGGCAGCAGCGGGCCAAACGGTTTGCGGCGCAGGACATAGGCGCGGGCCGGGGTTTCGATCTTATAGGTCGGGTTGGACTGCCCACCCTTGAACTTGGTGATCGTCATCGGACCTGAATAATCGGCGATATTCGCCGCCATCCAACGATCCAGATTGGCTTCGTTCAGCCGGTCCTTTTCGGGCACTGCCATTGTGCCCACCATATCAATCTGTGGATTCATCGTGTGTCCCTTGACCCTTAGTCAAACATGATAACCGAACGCACCGCATCGCCGCCGCTACGCATGATATCGACGGCGGTATTGATGTCCTCCAGCGGCATATGCTCGGCAATGATATGGTCGAGGTCGAGTTGACCCTTCAGATAAAAGTCCACCAGACGCGGCATATCGGTTTTGAAATGCGATCCGCCCATAATCGAGCCCTTGATACCCTTGCCCGCCAAAAAGCTGGGTCCGGGAATCGAAACCGTTGCTGTGGGAGAAATCATACCCAAAACAATGGCTTGGCCACCACGTTTCAGAACATTCCAGCACAGCTCGGCGGTATCGGCGCGGCCAACTGCTTCGATGGCATAATCCACGCCGCCGCCGGTCGCGGCCATTACTTGTTCCACCGCATCGGCATCGCCAGCATTGACCGTGTGGGTCGCGCCGAATTTTCGGGCGAGTTCGAGCTTCGCTGGCAGCATGTCGATAGCGATAATTTGCCCCGCACCGGCAATTTTTGCGGCATTGATCGCGGACAGGCCGATGCCGCCTGCTCCCACCACCGCCACAGTTTCACCGGGGCTGAGCTTGCATTCGCGGAAAACCGTGCTGGCACCCGTCACAACCGCGCAGCCGATCAAGGCGGCCCGGTCAAACGGTATCTCCTTGCTGACCTTGACGCAGCCATTTTCGTGGACCAGCATTTTTTCGGCAAAGGCCGACAGGTTGAGATACTGCACCATCGGTTCGCCGCCAATCGAGAGGCGCTGCTTTCCGGTTTCCGGGCGCTTGACCGACTCGTCCTGACACAAAGTGTGCTTGCCCGACAGGCAGAATTCGCACGATCCGCAAAAGGGCGCCAAAAAGGTGATGACATGGTCACCGGGGGCAAAGCCGTGCACATCACTGCCCACCTTTTCGACTATCCCCGCGGCCTCATGCCCGGGTATACAGGGCATGGGGAAGGGGTAAGTGCCCTCAATAAAGTGCAGATCCGACCGGCACAGACCCACCGCCATGGTTTTGATCAGAACCTCGCGCGCGCCGGGTTCGTCAATCTCCACCTCTTCGATGGTGAGCGGCTTGCCCGGCTCGCGCAGGATGGCGGCCTTCACCGGCTTACCGCCAAGTCGCCGGATGTGAGTTCACCGGTTTCTGCCGCGCCGTGATATTTGCCCATTTCGATGCGGGCAATGGTGCGGGCGTGAACTTCGTCGGGACCGTCGGCGAGACGCAAGGTGCGCTGCCCGGCATAGGCTTGCGCAAGGCCAAAGTCGGTGGTGACACCGCCGCCGCCGTGCGCCTGGATCGCATCGTCGATGATGCGCAGCGCCATATTCGGTGCCGCAACCTTTATCATCGCGATTTCGGCCTTGGCGACCTTGTTGCCGACCTTGTCCATCATGTCCGCCGCCTTGAGACACAGCAGCGAGAACTGGCGCGTGCGCACCATCTCGCGCCAGTCGTAGTCGTTCGACACAGGGCTCGTCACGGGGGCCGCATCGCTCGTGCC
>JBGSLY010000111.1:0-2314 GCA_041740435.1 Parasphingorhabdus sp. | reverse complement strand
GGATAGGAGGCATCGCCAAAAGTCAGGCCCAGATCGACCATCACCCATTTGCCATTACAACCGTAGAGATTTACGTTCATGCCAATTTCGGCAGACCCGCCAAGGGCCAGAAACAAGAGTTCTTTTTTCGGATGAGTCATGTAGCTGAAGTTGCTCGCTGATGGAGGAGGAAGAGGCCCTGTAGCGTAAGGTCGGGCTCAAGTATGTCAAAAACGTCACTGTGCTGATCGAACAAAATTGCTAGGCCGCCGGTGGCGATAACCTTGGCGGGACGGCCAATCTGCGCCTTGGTCCGCGCTACCAGTCCCTCAATCATCGCCACATAGCCCCAAAAGATGCCGATCAGCATCTGGCTCTCGGTCGTACGGCCGATAACATTGGTATCGCCCGGTGATTCAAGCGCGATCCGGGGCAGCTTGGCGGTATTGCCGACCAGCGCATCGAGCGAAAGATTGATGCCGGGTGCGATAACCCCGCCCTTATAGGCTCCTGATGCATCGGCGACATCAAAGGTGGTGGCGGTGCCGAAATCGATGATAATCACGTCCTGCGGATATTTGTCATGGGCCGCAATGATGTTGAGCGCGCGGTCCGCGCCAACGCTTTCGGGTTGCGCCACGTCCAAGGCGAGCGGCCAGACGGCAGCCCCGCGACCAGCGACCAACGGCGTCACCTTGAAATATTTCTCCGCCAAAACGGTAAGATTGTGCAGCGCGCGCGGTACAACGGTCCCGATAATCACGGCGTCCACGTCCGAAAGAGCCAGCCCCTCAATCATCAAAAGCTGGCGAATCCAGACGACATATTCGTCCGCTGTACGCCGCGCATCGGTCGCGATCCGCCAGCGTGCGCGGATCTCCGGGCCGTCATACAGCGCAAACACCACATTCGTATTTCCCGCATCAATCGCCAGCAGCATGTTACCCCTCCCCCGTTTTGGCAATCGCGATATCGCCGACGTGCACCGCGATAGTATCGCTGCCGTCCAAGCGCAACAGCAGCGCTCCGTCCTGTGCCAAACCGGCATAGGTCCCAATCAGCGCCGCTCCGTCCGGCTGGCTGACGATCAAAGGGGTGCCAATTAGGTGCGCCGCCGCCTGCCATTGCTGCAAGATCGCTGTCACTCCCGATTTCCTCCATTGACCTAGGCGCATGGCGAAAGCATCGGCGAGCAGTTCGAGACATGCATCCGGAGCGGGTGCTGCTGCAAAATCGGCGATGCAGCACGTTTTCCGGTCTGGCAAATCAGGGGCAGAAGCCAGATTGATCCCGATCCCCGCGATCACTCGATCGCCGCTACGCTCCAACAAGACACCACTGATTTTGCCGCCCTCGACCAAAACATCGTTGGGCCATTTCAGCATTACCTGTCTGTTGGGTAGCAACGCGCACACTACATCATGCACCGCCAGCGCCGCGACAAAGGACAAGCTATGCACCGGAGGATCGCCGCCGCGCACCAATACCAAAGTGCTGCAATACAGGTTGCCGGGCGGGCTTACCCAATTGCGCCCCATCCGGCCCCTGCCCCCGCTCTGCTGCTCGGCGCGCAGCCAGAAGCCTTCGCCTTCACTGGCATATTTGGGGCTGAGGATATCGACATTGGTCGATACACTTTCCGGCAATGTGACGATGCTGCTGATCAGAACAAAGCCTGTGCCGCACGCAAGGTCACCGGTGCCAGCGCCGGAATGAGCAGATAGCCGAGCGGCGACACTGCTAGTGCGGTCAGCGCAATCAAACCGTTTTCCGTCTTATGACCAGTCTTGACGATCACGCCCGCAGGCTCGTCGAAATAGATAATCTTGACAACCTTAATGTAGTAAAACGCGCCGATCACTGATGCCGCGATGCCGATGACCGCGAGCGGGATCATCCCTGCTGCGACCGCTGCGTCGAACACAAGAAACTTGCCCCAGAAGCCGAATAGCGGCGGAATACCCGCAAGACTGAACATGAACACCGCAAATGCCGCCGCCAGACCCGGGCGCGTGCGCGACAGGCCAGACAAGCTTTCCAGCGTTTCGACCTGGTTGCCCTGTGCATCACGCATTTCGAGAACGCAGATAAAGCTGCCCAAAGTCATCGCCAGATAGATGGTGAGATAGAACAACATCGCCGCCACACCCTGCGCAGTTCCAGCGGCCAGACCGATCAGCAGGAATCCGATATTGTTGATCGAGCTATAGGCTAGCAGGCGTTTGATATTACTTTGCCCAATAGCACCAAATGCACCGAGCACGATGGAGGCAAGCGCGATGAACACAATGACCTGCTGCCACGCCGCCGTTTGGCCGCCAAAGGCCTCGATGAC
>JBGSLY010000110.1:0-8135 GCA_041740435.1 Parasphingorhabdus sp. | reverse complement strand
GTGGACCTGCCAAGATCGGTGCGGTACCGAGTCGATGGCAAGACTGAAATCAGCACCGGTCAAACAAATTCTGCAGTCCCGTATAGCGCGAAATCGGCCGCCGGTCCAAGGCAGTTCCAGCGCTGGACTATCATCTGTGTTGCTAAGTAACCGGTTACCTATACCAAAAGCGAATTGATCCATTGCGCCAGATGGCCGAATACCCAAATGTTCCAAGCCATAGGTGGGTACAGATTGCAGGGACGCCAGCGGTCCTAGCTCTAATATCTGCAAAATGGCCAAATTGTCCAAGGCCAGATCGTTCCGGAAACCATCAATCCCCGAAACGGATATTTCCGCTCAGATAGTCGGGATAGCTGCCGGTATAGGCCGCGACAACGCCGTCGGCTTCCTCGGTCGCATAACGTTCGGCTTCATCCTTTTTCCCGCCATAGGACATTTCATCTTTGACGATGGCCGCCATCATGGCGTTCCTTTGGTCAAGACAGGTTTCGCGAACCCCTTTTCCAAAATCTTTGGCCGGAGTTGCCGCTTCAAGCTGTTCATTGGAATATGTTTTCAGGCATTTGTTATACGCATTGCGGTTGTCAGTCATCGGATCAGCGATCAGGGTCGAAGCAAACAACAATGCGGGTGCGACGAAAAAAGGCATGACTCAGTCCCTCAAAATAAACTGCGCGCTCCATATCACGAGCGCTGCGTGCATCCAATGCAATTTGCACCTGTCAAACGCCCGATAGCCGAGTTTACAAGCGCTCTTGCATTTGCTGTCCCTTTGCGCAAAGAGGCTAGCAGATATCAGGTTCCCCTTAACCGGGGATCAAAAGGGAAATCGGTGCGCGGGGCTAACCCCTCTCAAATCCGGTACTGCCCCCGCAACTGTAAGCGGTTAGCCGATATGCCACATGCCACTGGGACGTTCCTGGGAAGGCGGCAGATCCGGCGGTGACCCGCAAGTCAGGAGACCTGCCCGGTATCGTCGTGTTTTCTGCCGGACGGGGTGTGCCGATGGAAACTGGGGAACCCCGGAAACGACAAGTGTCGCTTACGGGAAGGAACCCAGAATGAAATTGCCGAAAATTACCAGACTGGCGCTAACCGCGCTTATACCGACTGTGCCCGCCTATGCACAGGAAACGGAAGACATCGAAATCATCGTCACTGCGCTGGGCGCGGAGCAAGCGGCGACCGAGACCGGGGCGACCATCTCCGTCATCACTGCAGAGGAGTTGCAGCGCCGCCAAACGGTATCGGTGGCGGACATATTGGAGAGTCTGCCTGGCGTGCAGACCAATCGTTCGGGCAATGTTGGCGGGCAGACGTCGGTGCGGATTCGCGGGGCAGAGGGCGATCAGACTTTGGTGTTGATCGACGGGGTGCGGGTCAATGATCCTTCGACCCCCGATGGCGGCTTTGACTTTGGCAATCTTCTCGCCGGATCGATTGAGCGGATCGAGGTGCTGCGCGGCGCAAACAGTGTGGCCTGGGGCAGCCAGGCGCTGGGCGGGGTGGTCAATATCATCACCCGGCGGCCAAGCGAGGATTGGACCGGCAATCTGTCGCTGGAGGGTGGCAGTTTCGGAACCGCGAGCGGCTCTGCGGCGGTATCGGGAACGCTAGGTCCTTTGGGACTGTCGCTGGGTGCGGGTCATTATCGCACCGATGGCATCAGCGCCTTTTCCGGCGGCAGTGAGCGTGATGGGTATCGGCATACCCAATTGCAGTCGCGGGCGGTCGTCACTCTGTCCGACGCAGTGTCGGCCCATGTCAGCCTGTGGTATGGCAAAAGCCGGACCGAAAATGACAGCGTGTTTCCGCCATTCAGTTCAGACGATCCCACATTGTCACGCACGCAGGAGATTTATGCTTCCGCAGGTTTGACTGCCGCTCTAGCCGATGGCGCTTTTGTGAGTCGCTTCACTTTTTCACTGGCCGATATCAACCGGCGGATCGACAATCCTTTTTTTGTCTCCATCCCCAAGGGACGCAGCGAGCGGTGGAGCTATGCGGGTGACTGGCGGGTCAATTCGGCCATCCGACTCGTTTTTGGGGCCGAGTTGGAAGACACAAGCTACCGCGATCAATTTGCTCGCGATGACACACAAAACCGGTCGCTGTACAGTCAGATCGTCGCACAGCCGATAGTAGACCTCTCGCTCACGCTAGGCGCGCGGCATGATGATCACCGCGATTTTGGCGGGAATACCAGCCTGTCGGCCAACGCTGCGTGGGCCATATCCGAAAGCGGCCTGGTTTTGCGCGCTGCCTTTGCGGAAGGATTTCGAGCGCCCTCTTTAATTGATCTCGACGGCAGCCTTTTTGGTTTCGGGACACCGGAGCTGCGACCCGAAACCGCGAAAAGCTATGAAGTCGGAGCAGAAAAATCTATCCTTGATGGCCGGGTGAAGGCGGCAATCACGCTGTTCCAGCGCGATACCCGCGACCAGATTGCCTTTGCCGCCTGCCCCACCCCGCCCGAACCCGCGCCGCAAGTGTGCCGTGATGGCCTGCGTCCCTTTGGAACCACGCTCAACATCGAGCGCAGCCGGAGTCGGGGGGTGGAATCGTCGCTTGATTTCGCACTTTCCAAAAACATTACTTTCGCCGCGAATTACACCTATTTGCATGCGGAAAACCGTTCTCCGGGCGCAGTGTTTGGTAATGATTTGCCGCGCAGAGCGAAGCACAGCTTTGCCATTGTCGGCGACTATCGGGCCGATAGTGGTTGGTCGCTGGGCGGAGAGGTGCAGGTCAACAGCCGCGCCTTTGACGACATCGCCAATTCGCGGCGGCTGGAAAGCTATATCCTGACCCATGTCCGGGCCAGCGTGCCAGTGACCAAAGGCGTTGAGCTTTATGGCCGGATCGAAAACCTGTTCGATGAAGATTATGCGACCGCCAGTGATTTCGGGACCTATCCAAGAACCTTTGCGTTGGGCATAAGGGCCAGCCTGCGGTGAAATATTGGCTGCCCATCATGGTTTTGCTGACTGGATGCAGTGGGGAGCCGTTGCCCGTCGGCAAGGGCGGGATTGTTTCGACTAACCCCTGCATCGACTCCATTCTGGTGTCCTTGGTCGCGCCGACCGATATTGCAAGCATCAGCACCTATTCGAACGACGCCGGTTCCACATCGATGCCGCTCGGACTGGCCCGGACACTGGCTGCAAACGGCGGGACGGCGGAAGAAATTATCGCGTTGCAACCGCGCATCGCCTTGCTGGGTGCGCATACCGCGCCGGGTACAGTGCAGGCGATAAAGGGGGCGGGGATTGCCACGGCGGCTTCGGTGGTCCCGGACTCAGTGGAGGCTAGTATTACCGATATCCGTACCCTTGCCCGGGCGGTTGGCGCAGTCCCGGCCGGGGATCGTCTCATTGCTCGGATAGCCGATGCTGCAACGCCTGACTCGGTTGACGATGCGGCCCGCCCTTCGTTGCTGATCTGGGCCGATGGTGGATTGGTGCCAGGACACGGTACGCTCGCCGACGATATGATCCGCCGCGCCGGTTTCCGCAACGCCAGCGCGGATTATGGTCTGAATAGTTGGGACATATTGCCGCTGGAGCCGTTGGTCGATAACCCGCCGGACATAATTCTGACGGTCGGGCATAGCGGCAAGCATGCCCTTTCCAGCGGTCGGGTGCGCAGCTTGTTTTTGCAGGAAGCAGGCCGGAATATCCGGGTGGAGCATATGCCCCGTAACCTGCTTTATTGCGGCGGGCCCACTATCATCGATGCGATGACCCTTTTGAAATCGCTGCATCACAAGGGTGCCATGTCGTGACCCGGCGGAGCCTAAAACTCTCGCTTTGGTTGGTGCTGGCAATTGCCCTGCTTGCTGCCGTGTCGCTAGCATCGGGCAAAGTTTGGATCGGTTGGGATGATTTTTCGAGCCGTCCAGAGGCTGCCTGGATCATCTGGCAATTGCGTTTGCCGCGAACTTTGCTGGCGATAGCCATCGGTTTGGTTCTGGGTCTGGCCGGAGCGGTTTTGCAGGGCTTTTTGCGCAACCCGCTCGCCGATCCGGCGATTGTCGGGGTGTCGAGCAGCGCGGCTTTGGGTGCGGTCGGCCTGATTTCTGTGGGGCTGGGCCAGTCGGTCCCTGCGATATTTGCCGGTGCGATGGCCGGGGCCGGGGTCGCCATGTTGCTGCTGGCGTTGCTGTCGGGCCGAAATGCCAGTCCAGTGGCGTTCATTCTGGCGGGCATGATCCTGTCCAGTCTGGCCGGGTCGCTAACCGCCTTTCTGATCAGCATCGCGCCGAGTCCATTTGCCAGTTCGGAAATTATCACGTGGTTGATGGGCGCGCTGACCGACCGGGGATATGCTGAGCTCTTGATGGCGTTGCCGTTCATGGCCGTTGGTGCTGGCCTGCTCGCCTTGACCGCACCGGCTTTAAACGCCTTGACCCTGGGTGAGGAAACCGCGCGGACTTTGGGCGTGTCGATGAGCCGGACCTTATGGCTGGTGATCGGCGGCGTCGGGCTGTCGGTTGGTTCCAGCGTGGCGATTACTGGGGTGGTCGGCTTTGTTGGCTTGATCGTGCCACATCTGGTGCGCCCTTTTGCCGGACAAAGGCCGTCGGACATCCTGCTGCCTAGCGCGCTCGGAGGGGCGGCCTTGCTGCTGGCGGCGGATTCGTTGGTCCGCTTGATCCCGACGGTGGCCGAGGTGCGGCTGGGCGTGGTTATGGCGTTGCTGGGGGCTCCGTTTTTCTTTGCGCTATTGCTGGGCCTCAGGGGGCGGTTGTCATGGGGTTGAGTGTTGCCGATCTCTCAGTGAAAGTGGGTTCCGTACTGTTGCTCAGCGAAGTGCATTTTTCTCTCAAGCCGGGCCGGATTTGCGTCGTTCTCGGTCCAAATGGCGCGGGCAAGTCCACCTTGCTCAAGGCGCTAGCCGGATTGGTGCCGGTGCAGAGCGGCACCGTGACCCTTGATGACCAGCCGATATTCGCGATGGCAGCCAGAGTACGGGCTCGCCGCATTGGTTATCTGGCGCAGTCCAACCATCTGGCTTGGGATGTTTCGGTGGCCGAAATGGTCCAGTTGGGCCGCCATCCGCATCAGCGTGATCCAAATAACGACCATGAAGCAGTCACCGCTGCGCTGGCCGCCACCCAATTGACCGATATGGCAGACCGACGGACCGGCGGCCTATCGGGCGGCGAATTGGCGCGGGTCCATCTGGCGCGGATACTCGCCGGGACCCCCGATTATATCCTAGCCGATGAACCGCTGGCCAGCCTTGATCCCGCGTTCCAGATCGATATGGTTCAGCGGCTGCGCGCCGTTGCCGATGCGGGCACGGGCATCTTGATTGTGCTTCATGACGTCAATCTCGCCAAGATGCTGGCCGATGATATCCTGATGCTCAAGGACGGCAAGGTGATCGCCTATGGGCCAGCACCGACCGAGTTGACACCTGAAAACCTGTTGCGGCTATACGGCGTGCCTTTTCAGTCGGTCGCCGATGGATTTCAAATATCTCCTATTAAATCAGAGCTTTGATCGCATATCCTGATAATTTTTCGTAATAAGGTAGACACGCGTCATACACGCTCAGAGCCGGTCCGCTCAGCCTTGGCGCAGGTCCCGGTGGATCACCAAAGCCGGTGCTGTCCTTAACCCGGCCATACCAGTGCGCTTCCCACAGCCCATCGGTATCGCGCGCACCTTTTTCCCAATGCAGCATGGCCGGATCCCAAGCGAGGCCCAGTCGGCCACACAGCACCGACAGCACTCCCGCCGGATCGGTCAGTACATCATGGCTGTCGACCACCGCTGGTGCCATGCCCGTCATATCGGCGATCTGCTCAAAATACTCGACCTGCCGCGCATAGCCAAGCAGGTCGAGGCTGACCTCTACCCCTTTTTCCGCATAGCTGGCGATCACCCGGTCGGGGGAACGGATCAGCAGCGCGTGGCGGTGATTTGGAAAATCCGTCACTGACACTGGTCCCAGCATATGGTGCGGCATGTGCTTTTGGTACCAGATTGCTCGTCCCCCCGGCACCGCCCCGTTCATCGCATCGCGGACCGAGTGCCAGTCGCAGTCCATCGATGCGATCACCGCATCGGCCATCGGCTGGCGAAACCCGGTTTGTTTCAGAAATGCGCCATAAAACGGTTCATCGGTGACCGAGCAGTCGGCGCGCGCGCCAAAGCTGCGCATCATTGCGGTCGAAATGTTGCGCGGTCCCGACCACATGGCGATGCGGATTGTCACAAGAGACCTCCGTTCGCTTCGAGCGCAGTCGAGAAGCCGTTTCGGTAAACACCGTGTCTCGACTTCGCTCGACACGAACGGCTTTGTTTGGTTTCAAAACTGTTCATTTCACATCCCGTTCGATCAGCGCCTTGTAAAGCCCCTGTAGTCGTTCCACCATCGGCCCCCTGCCCTCGCTCAATTTCCGGCCATCGACTGACGTGACCGGCACCACCCCGGCAAAAGTTCCAGTCACAAAGGCCTCTTCCGCGCCATATACGTCGGTTAGCGAAAAGTTTTTCTCAAACACCGGAATGCCCTCTTCCCTGCACAGCTTGATGACATTGCCGCGCGTGATGCCGCCCAGACAATAATCGCCTGTCGAGGTCCACACCTCACCCTTGCGCACGATAAAAAAATGCGTCGAGTTGCAGGTGGCGACAAAACCGTGCGGGTCGAGCATCAAACCTTCGTTTGCACCAGCCTCGGTCGCCTGAATGCAGGCCATTATGCAGTTTAGCTTCGAATGCGAATTCAGCTTCGGATCCTGAACCGCCGGATCGCCACGCCGCACATGCACTGTGAACAGCGAAATGCCCTTTTCAATTACCTCGGCATGCGGCTCCTTATGCTCGGCGATGATGACGATGGTAGCGGGCGACACCACGACGCGCGGGTCCTGATAAGGCGTGGAGCGCACCCCGCGCGTGACCATCAGGCGGATGTGGCAGGCATCCATATTGTTCGCCGCTATGGTTTCCTCCAACCGAGCGATCATCGCCTCTCGGCTGATCCCGATATCCATCGCGATTGTCTTGGCACCTTCCCATAACCGATCGAGGTGCTCCTTCAGAAACGCCATCCGCCCCTGATGGACACGGATACCCTCCCAAACGCCGTCGCCCAGCATGAACCCGCTGTCAAACACCGACACAACGGCTTGCGCACGCGGTGTGAGAACGCCGTTGACGTTGATCAGAATATTTTCATTGCGGACGTCCGGTGTGAAATCCTGCGTGCCCTTTACCATATGATTTCCAGTCAATTCCGATTGGCCCGAGAAGCCGCCCCGTTCCAGTTCGGATCGGTGATTTTGGTGATGGAATTGTCGATTTGCCTCATGGCACGGGCATGTTCCCAATCCGGAGAAACACCGCCCGAACCGGCACCGCCCCCACCATTATACCCTTGCGCTGCCGCCGCACTGCTCCAAGCATCCAGCGCAGAGGACAGCTGATCCCAGAACCCGCGTTTGACGGGCTTTTCCCGGGGCCGCTGTTCAGCGCAGCGCCCTTCTAACGCCAATCGTGCATAATAGGTTTGCATGGTCATCGAAGCATCGCAAACCGTTTTCCACTGAGAAGCATCCAGCGTCATCAGCTCCCGTGCACGGGCGTTTTCTGCCTGAACCAAGGTAGCCAGTTCCAATTCCTCCCGGGCCCGTAATTCTGCCTGAGCCTTATACTGGGCTTCGCGCAATGCGATTTCCGCCGCCTGTTTTTCGTTGGCGCGACGAATTTCATCATACCAAGCCTGCTGCGCGTTTGCGCCCGTAGCTTTGACTCTGTCGAAAGCCGCTTTCCCGCTGGCGAAACGTTCAGGCAGGAAAGTAAACGATGGTACTATTGGCCAATATCCCGGAACCTGCTCCTTATATTGCAGCGCAGCCAAGCGCGCAGTGCCATCCTTTTCAACCAGAACCGGCATATCGGTGCGGAAGGCCCAAACGGACGTGATATATTGATATCGCTTTTCGTCGGCGGGGGAGCCGTCAAAATTGAGCAACGTCATTTCCGGACCATTTTCACCGGCCCAAATCCCGATCCAACCATAGATGTTCTGCAGGCAAGTGGCTTTGTCATCACCAACCGAATAGGCATTAGACAGCTTGAATGCGATACAGGCGTTGGAGTCTGAACCACCCCTTT
>JBGSLY010000109.1:0-4257 GCA_041740435.1 Parasphingorhabdus sp. | reverse complement strand
GCCGAGCAACTTGACCATGGCCTCCCAAGTGTGCAGCGAGCTGTTCGCGCCGTGCAGGAGCAGCAATA
The DNA here is from genome assembly GCA_041740435.1 of Parasphingorhabdus sp. Taxonomy (GTDB): domain Bacteria; phylum Pseudomonadota; class Alphaproteobacteria; order Sphingomonadales; family Sphingomonadaceae; genus Parasphingorhabdus. The sequence goes on along the minus strand of JBGSLY010000109.1, from coordinate 4,189 downwards.
CCGGGCCATCGCGCCGCCCCTCATCGCGATAGTGTATCTCCCCGCCGAAGCCGTCATCGACAAATTGCGAGGCCGGGGTGGTATAGCGCGCGATCATATCGGCGCGGTCGGTTTCGGGTGTGCGGGCCAGCAGATATCCAATGACCAGCAGGAACAGTAAACCCGCAAACACTTGGCCGATCATTTTCAACATGCGTTTTCCCCTTTGGCCGATATTTTGGCGACTTTCACCCGCATAGTCCATATGCTTTCCCAAGGCGCAACGTGGGGGGAGAGGATTATGGTGCTGACACAAGGTAAATGGCGCACAGGCTGGCGCTGGTTGTTCGCGGCATTTTATCTGCTCGCCGGGATCGCGCATATTCGGTCCCCCGCCGGATTTCTCGCGATTACCCCCGATTGGGTGCGCTATCCAGAACAGGTGATTTTCTGGACCGGGGTGGTGGAAATTGCGGGGGCCATCGGGCTGTTGATCCAGCGGCTGCGCTGGTCGGCGGGGGTGGGTCTCGCGCTCTATGCTTTGTGTGTCTATCCCGCGAACATCAACCATGCGCTCAATGGAATCGCTATTGGTGGAACGGCTTTGGGGATGGGCTATCATATTCCCCGACTACTGCTGCAACCGGTGATTATCTGGCTCGCTTTATGGGTTGGCGGTGTTACCGATTGGCCGTTCCAGCGGCGGCGTTCCGGATAGCGAGCGCGCCGTCGCCTCAACCCCGCGCATGACGCGCAGCATATTGCCGCTGGCGATTTTTTCGAGATCGGTGCGAGAATAGCCGCGCCGCGCCAGTTCGGTGAACAGCGCCGGATAGGTGGACACATCTTCCAGCCCCACGACCACGCTCGACATGCCGTCATAATCTCCGCCAAGGCCGATATGATTCACGCCAATCCGCTTGGCGATATGGTCGATATGATCGGCGACATCGGCTATGGTTGCTGTTGGCCGGGGATTGGCGACGATCCAGTCCGCCACCGCCTTTTTCTCCCCCGCCGGATTGCCGATGAACAGCGCCTTGGTCCGCGCCTCTTCGGCTGCCTTGGCGGATTCCCATTGCCGCACTTTTTCCGCCACATAGTCGGGCAGGAACACGACCAACACGATCCCGCCATTGGTCTTGACCCGGTCCAGTATCGCATCGGGCACGTTGCGCGGGTGGCCGTTGACCCCGCCCGCACCCGAATGGCTAAACATCACCGGCGCCTTGGTCACCTCCAGCGCGTCTTCCATTGTCGCCTGTGACACATGGCTGAGATCGACAATCATGCCGAGCCGGTTCATTTCGCGCACCACATCGCGGCCAAAATCGCTGAGTCCACCATGCATCGGCGCATCGGTGGCGGCATCGGCCCAGGGCGTGTTCTTCCAATGGGTCAGCGTCATATAACGCGCGCCCAGCGCATACATTTGCCGCAGCACCGCGAGCGAGCTGCCAATCGAATGCCCACCCTCCATCCCGATCAAAGAAGCGATTTTCCCAGCGCGCAGGGCGGCTTCCACTTCACCGCTATTCCCGGCAAAGGCCATGTGCGCGGGGTAGCGAGCGACCAGCTGTTTGGTCACGTCGATCTGTTCCAGCACCGTTTGCACCGCCAAAGGTTCGGGCAGTTCGGGATCGACCCAAACCGACCAGAACTGCGCGCCGACCCGGCCTTTCTTCAGCCGCATCAGATCGGTGTGCATCGTCTTGTGCGCTGCATCGGCGCTATCCGTCGTATCGGTAAAATCAAAGTCGCCGATCTGGTTTTGGCGGCGCGAGCGTAACTGTTCGGGCACATCGTTATGTCCGTCGAACACCGGCGCACGCTCCAGCGCGGCCATCGCCGTTTGTTCGGGCGTGGCCGCTTCCACGCTTCCGGCGTGCAGAAGAAAGGGGAGGGTGATGGCGGCAAAAAGGTGCGGTTTTTGGATCATGATGATTTCATGCGCTGCATTCTTGAGCGATGCAATCCCGCTTTTCGGTGCGGATATATCTTGCACCAACACAATCGGATGACTCGGCAAAAAATGTCCGCTAGGAGAGCCGCATAACGATAGCGAGAGATGCCGGTTGGCTGGAGGTTCTAAACACGCGGACGACTTGCCCGCATCGCCGCCTGTGTCCCCGGTCGATGCAGCAGCGGGTAATGGGGATATCGCTGCGCTAGCCAAGGGCGGACGGACCAATGTGATTGGCTTCCTGCTGCGCCTTGCCGCACGGTTGCCGTTCCTGTTTGTTGCCGGGCGGATTTACGGAGCCGAAGCCTTAGGCCGCTTTGCCTATGCGATCCTGATCGTTGAACTTGCCGCACAATTGGCAACCTTGGGGCTTAAACGCGGACTTGCCGAGCAATTGAGCCGGACCAGCCGTCCGCATGTCCACGTCGTATGGGATGGGTTGCTGCTCAGCTTTTTGGGCTCATCGCTGGCGGCGGCGCTACTTGTTGCTTTTCCGCAGTTGATGTTTCCCAACAGCGCAACCAATGGCCTAGACCGGTACCTGCCAGTGGTCATTTTTGCCATTGCCGGCACAGACGTTGCGTTGGCGGCGCTCGCCTATCGCTATGACATCGGGGCGACGGTGCGGGCGCGGTCGATAGTCGAACCTTGGACGATCAGCATCGTCGCCCTGTTATTCGCTTGGCCGGTTTTTGCCTTCTATTCGCTGCGCGACGGGCTGATCATCTCCTATGTCGTCTCGATGCTGGCGGCGCTGGCCACGGCCCTATGGCCCTTGATACGAAGCTATGGCCTGCCTTGGGGGTGGCGGCCCCGTCCGCTGCGGTTGGCAATGATGGCGCGGCGTTACGTCGCGGTGGCGGGGGCCGATGCCGTGGAATGGGGCAGCCGCCGTCTTGACCTTGCGATCCTTGGCCTGTTTGCATCGCCGGCCGTGGTCGGTATTTATTATATCGCGCAGCAGGTGGCGAGCCTGCCGCAGAAAATGAAGACGAGCTTTGACCCGATTTTGGGACCAGTGATCACCCGCAGCGTCGCCGACAAGGATTATGGCGCGATTGCGCGCCAAGTCAGCCAAGTGGGTTTTTGGATCATCGCCGCTCAGGTCGGAATCGCCCTTGCGCTGGGCATTCCCGGCGAGGCGGTGATGGGCCTGATCGGACCACAATTTGTTGGCGGTACCGGAGCGCTGGCCTTTCTGCTCGCTGCCGAGGCCATCGCGGCGACGGCGGTGGTCAGTGAGGCGGCACTGATCTATCTCGCCCGCCACCGCAACCTGTTCATTTCGCTGTCCATGCTGCTGCTTCAGGCCGGATTGAGCGTCGCCTTGATCCAGATCGTCAACCGGTTGGGCTATCCGCCGCTCTATCAGACGGCAGCGGTCGCGCTGGGGTTGATGCTGGCACTGGCCTATGCCTCGCTGGTCAAGGCTTGGCTGCTCTCGCGCCTGCTTAAGACCCCTATCAATGTCTGGCGCTGGCCTTTGATTTGGGCAATCAGCACTGCCAGTCTGGTCGGTGCTGGTGCGGTGATGCTTCCCGAATGGGCCGAATTGATCTTTGGCATCCCGATGATATTGGTCAGCTATGGTTGGGTGATCTGGCGCTGGGGCTTTGCCGAAGATGACCGGGCGCTGTTTCGTAAAAGCTAGGTATTGATCCTAGGTGTTTGTAACCGGTTCGCCGGTTGGGCAGAATAGCCGCCTGAAAGGAATCATATGAACAAGTTTTTTGATCGCCGCCTATTTCTTGTCTCGTCCATTGCTGGAGCCGCCGTGCTGACGAGCGGGTGCGCAGAAGCGAAGACCAAGGGCAGCTTTGCCATCACCAAGACCGACGCCGAATGGAAAAAGCAACTGGGCGCGGCCCGTTACTCCATCTTGCGCGAAGAAGGCACCGAACGCCCGTTTTCCAGCCCGCTCGACAAGGAAAAGCGCAAAGGAGTTTTTTCCTGCGCCGGATGCGACCTGCCACTATTTTCTTCGACAACCAAATATGACAGCGGCACCGGCTGGCCCAGCTTCTGGCAGCCGCTGAAAGGTGGCGTCGGCACCAGCACAGATTATAAGTTGGGCTATCCGCGAACCGAAGTGCACTGCAGCCGTTGTGGAGGACATCTCGGCCATGTTTTCAACGACGGACCCAAGCCCACCGGAAAACGCTATTGCATGAACGGTCTGGCAATGGCGTTCCGGCCTGCCTGATTTGCGCTTCGGTGTCTGTCATTTAGAGCGGTTTCCGAGTCGTG
>JBGSLY010000108.1:0-2156 GCA_041740435.1 Parasphingorhabdus sp. | reverse complement strand
CCCGCTGCGGTTTCTGGCGCATGGCTGGGGCGCGGCCAGCGCGATTCCCGGCGCGACACAGTCGGAGGTGATGGCGACAATATCGGCATGGGGTGTGCCTGTGTCGCCGCTGCTAACGCGGTTGGAAACGCTGGGCGGGCTACTCGCGCATTACCGCGATATTGAGCGCCGCCGTGCCGATCTCCCCTATGATATCGATGGAGTGGTGTACAAGGTTGACCGGCTCGATTGGCAGGAGCGGCTGGGCTTCGTCGCCAAAGCACCGCGCTGGGCATTGGCGCACAAATTCCCGGCGGAGCGCGCCGAAACTGTGCTGGAAGCCATCGACATTCAGGTTGGACGCACCGGCAAGCTAACCCCGGTCGGGCGACTGAAGCCCGTTACCGTCGGCGGGGTGGTGGTTAGCAATGTCACCTTGCACAACCGCGACGAGATTGCGCGTTTGGGTGTGCGTCCCGGTGATCGGGTGGTGGTGCAGCGCGCCGGCGATGTTATTCCGCAAGTGGTCGAAAACCTGACCCGCGATGTCGAACGCGAACCCTATAGCTTTCCCGATCATTGCCCGGTGTGCAGCAGCGAGGCGGTGGCCGAGGAAGGCGAAGTCGATGTCCGCTGCACTGGCGGCCTGATCTGTGGCGCACAGAAATTCCAGCGGTTAGTGCATTTCGTTTCGCGCGGCGCACTCGATATCGAAGGCTTGGGCGAAAAGAGCATCGCCGAGTTCATCGAACTTGGCTGGCTCGATAGTCCGGCGGATATTTTCCGCCTGCAACAACACCGCGCCGAATTGGTCGGACGCGAAGGGTGGCAGGAAAAGTCTGTGGATAACTTGTTGATGGCGGTGGAAAACAAACGCCACCCCGATGCGGCGCGGCTGTTGTTCGGCTTAGGCATTCGCCATGTTGGAGCCGTGACAGCCCGCGATTTGCTCAAGTCTACCCGAACTTTGCCCGAACTCAGGCGCTTGGTTGCAGACAGCCCAGAGGACCTGACGGCCATTGATGGGATTGGTCCGGTGGCAATCACGGCCTTATCGCAATTTTTTCATGAGCAGCACAATGTAGCGGCGTGGGACGATCTACTTTCCGAGGTATCGCCGCCCGACTATATCGTCGCCACCCGCGAAAGCCCGGTCAGCGGGCAGACCATCGTCTTCACCGGCAAGCTGGAAACCATGAGCCGCGATGAGGCCAAGGCACAGGCCGAAGCCTTGGGCGCAAAAGCCGCAGGATCGGTCAGCGCCAAAACCGACCTGCTGGTCGCCGGACCCGGCGCGGGATCGAAACTCAAAAAAGCCGCAGAAATGGGCGTCAAGGTGATCGACGAAGCCGAATGGGCCGCCATTGTCGCGGCGGCTGGCTAGAATTTTTCGTTTCCGGTCGCTGACCAGAAGAAGCAAATCCTTGAGTTTACTCGTTCTGTCGTTCCCGCGCAAATTCCAGAACCATCTCCACCGCCGCTTCCGGGTCTTCCTCATGTGCCAGATGGCCCAGATTGGGCATTTCGCGGGTTTCGCAATCGGGAATGCGCTGTGCGGCGGCCATCACGGCGGTTTTGGGGATCGCGCTGTCGCGGCCGGCATGGATCAGCAGAACCGGGCTTTTGATGTCGGCGAACTGGTCGCCCAACCCCTCCAGCCGCCAATTGGCCATCATCCGGATCGCGCCGTCGCAGTGCCCCGATTTGCTGAACAAATGCGTGTAATAGGTCTCTCCCGCCGCGTCGATTTTCGATCCCGTGGAGCGGCGCAGGAATTTCGCGGCCTCTCCAGGAGCCCGCGCCAGCCGCGAAAAGATGATCGAAACAAACGGGTTGGTGAACAGTATTTTGGCGAGGCTGGGGAAAATCTTGGCGGCAAGACCCGGAAAAGGCATCAACGCCGGAGTAAATCCTACCAGCGGTATGCGCCAATCTTTGTCGAGCAGCAACTGCGCCCCAATTGCCACCCCGGCGCTATGGCCGACGATGAGGTCGGGGGTAAGGCCAAGCTCGTCAAGCAATGCCGCGACCGATGCGGACATGCCCTCCAATGTAACCTTGCCGCCGCTGCGCGCTTTGGTGAAACCATGCCCCGGCAGGTCCATCGCGACCACCCGATGGGTTTTCGCCAGCAACGGCATCACACCGCGCCAACTGTGCGTCGCCGCACCCGTGCC
>JBGSLY010000107.1:0-5483 GCA_041740435.1 Parasphingorhabdus sp. | reverse complement strand
ATTGCGCAACGCAACGATGGTTGATGCCGCACTGTCACGGTCGATCTGCCGCACCAGTTCGCGGACCCGGCGGATATTGTCAGCATAGTCGACCACAACCAGACTGTTGGCGTTGCGATTGGCGGTGATGGAACCGGTCTTGCTGATCAGCGGTTGCAGGGTTTGTAGCGCATCGGCTGACTCTATAGATTTCAGACGAATAACCTCGGTCACCATCTGGTTACCGGGCACGTTTCGAGAGCCAATCCGGGTGGGCTGGGTTGCGGCACCTTCCGCAGGCTGGATGCGATAGGCGCCGCCTGAGGTCGGAACGGCAACCAGACCATTGGCGCGCAAAGTAGAGAGAAAAATCTCAAAATACTCGGACCGCGACAACGGTCGATCGGTAACAACCGACACCTTGCCCTGCACGCGATTGTCAATGACAAATGTGCGCCCGGTAACTTGGGCCGCATCCTGAACAAAGGCGCGGATATCGGCATCGCGGACATTCAATGTATATTGGGCCGATACCGGGACGGCGGCACACAAGCCGGCGATTGCGGCGCAAAGAACAAGGGTTTTTTTCATTGTTTATCCAGATTGATCGCAATCGGCAGGGACTGTCCCCCCCGCTCTACCATTAAAGACACACGGGCACCGGGTTGCAACTGGTCTAGCAACATTTTGACGTCGCTTTGCGTCCGCACCGGCGATCCGTTGACTGCGGTTACAATATCCCCGGCTTTGAATCCGGCCTTTTTGAAAGCGGCTTCATCGCCCATGGGCGTAACCACAATTCCCGTCACCTTGCCGCCATCATTTCTGGGGGCAAAAGAAATAGAGTTTTCCAGCCCATCGGACGGCGGGGAGGGCGGTGTTCCCTCTGGCGCATCAGCTGGCGATGAAACCCCCGGCGGCGGGCTTTCGCCAACGGTTTCTGCGGGCACCGATTGGTCGAGAAACAGGCTTTCACGCACCCCGTTTCGCAACAGCACAACATGGTCAAATGCAACTGCATCCAAAACCACGCCGGGTTGAATCTCCTGTCCGACCAAAATGCTATTTTGAACTCCATCGGGCCCTGCGATGATGGCGGAGCCAAGCCCCGAAGCCTCGTTCACCCGAATACCATATAGCGTCAGCTGTAGCGAAGTCACCTCCGCCTCTCCACCCGTCGCCGGACCCGACCGATAAAATGGATCAAAACTCCGGAAAAGCGCCAATTGCGACTCGGTATTAATTGCAACGGGTCCGGTGTTTTCCGGTTTACCTAACGGTGTCACCGGGGTGAGTATCAAGTAGACCAACCGGAGACATTGGACGAACAAAAGCCCCAATAGTATCGCTGCCAATGGCCGGAAATAACCAGCTGCACGGAATTTGCCTTGGAAGAGCGCCTTCAGCTTTTCGAATCTCGTTTCCACCGCTCTATCCCCAGTCCACGAGAGCAGCGATAGCCGAAAGTTGCGGTTCCCGTGACTCTAAATTTGCCGCCCGCAAATGTGTGAGGATTAAGCGATTCAGGAAAATGGTGCCGCTTGTCCGACTCGAACGGACGACCTACCGCTTACAAGGCGGTTGCTCTACCAGCTGAGCTAAAGCGGCCAGCGACCCGTTTTGGGCCGGAATGCGCGGCTCTTTGCGTCAAAAAATGCCAAAGGTCCAGCCCTCTTTTTCCGCGATCTGGCGGGTCAAAGGTTCGGGTTGCCAAAGGCGGTGATCAAGAGCAGCGGTCTGCATCCATGCCGCTGTTAACAACGCATCGGTGCTATGGTCATCATAGCGGGTCAGCATGGCCGGAGCAGGGGAACCGATTTTCGCAAGAGCTGCTTCCAGTGCGTGTTGTTCACGAATCTTGCTGCGGCCTTGGCCCAGACCTGCGGCACGGGCGGCGAGGCTGGTATAGATTTCCACAATCATCGGACCTTTGGCAGGCATAGGATCAAATGGCCAAACCGGAATCGCTCCTTGCAACTTGTGCAGCATCCGCATCCCGGTCAAACTGGATTTGCCCACCTGCGCCGCGCCGATCAGGTTGAAGCAGCTGGCGCTATTGGCCTGCTTGCTGCTGCGCTGATGATGCTCGACTTGACGAAATCGCCCCGGACCGGGCGGAAACAAGTCACCGACGTCGGATTTGCTATGCCGAAAATGGCGGCGAATGTCGGCGTGCTCTAGCAAGGTCCGGATTTCGAGATGCGGGTCGGCTGCGCAGATGTGGTCGATCAGCGCCCATAACTGCCGCGCACAATCCGGACTGTCCTCCCACTCCGGGAAATATTTTCCTGTATCAAAAAAGGGCAGGGCGAAGGAAAAATCAAAGCCAATCACCATGTCGGCCTGTTGGTCGGCCAAATCGAGCAGCCAATCCAAGACAGCTTTTCGGCTCCAACGGTCTGCACGCGCATACAGTCGCGGCGGTCCGTCCTGAGTCATGGTTGCAACGGCTATCCCCGGCAGTTTCTCCCCCTTGGCCCCGGACCAATCGACACAGGCGGTTTGGGCAAAACGACGAATAGGCTTGGGTTCTAGGTGCACAACAAAACAGCGCGGCCCACGACCGCCCGGTTCTCCAACAGCTTGAGGGCGTTCGAACTGTCCTTCAGCGGCAGTTGGTGGGAAATATGGGGACGCATAACGCCTTGCTCGGCCAAGTCGGCGAGCACGGCGGCGCTGCGGGCGGCGAGATCCGGGTCACGACGGCTGCTTTCTCCGGCGCGCAGACCGATCAGGCTGTATCCTTTTATCATCGCATGATTGGCTGGAAAGCTTGGAATAGCCCCGCTAGCAAAGCCGACGATCAGATAGCGCCCACCCCAGCCGATGGCGCGGGTGGCGGTAATGGCGAGGTCGCCGCCCACCGGATCATAAACCACATCGCACCCTTTGCCGCCGGTCAGCGCCTTGACATTCGCGGGAAGGTCGGGGTCGGCAGGATCAAGCACATGGTCGGCGCCGGCGGCTAAAACTGCGCCGCGCTTTTCTTCACTGGAAGCCGTCGCTATCACCATCGCACCGAAATGCCGCGCCAGTTTGACTGCCGCCATGCCAACCCCGCCACTCGCCCCCAAAATCAGAACGCTTTCTCCGGCAAGCAGGTGGGCCTTGTCGTGCAAGGCATGCCAAGCGGTGATTGCGGCGGCGTGCCAACAGGCACCTTCGGCGTGAGACAAGGCTGGAGGCAGAGGCTGAAGCGCAGTTTCGGGCAAGTCGATGATTTCCGCAAAACATCCGCCTTTGGCCCCGCCCATCACCCGGTCGCCGACGCGAAAGCGCGATACGCCGTTGCTGACCGCAAGAACTTCCCCGGCCATTTCCAGACCCGGAACAAACGGCGGTTCGGGCCGGAACTGATATTTGCCATAGGTCATCAACAGATCGGGAAAATTCAGCCCTGCGGCATGGATTCTGACTCTTACTTGGCCATCGACAAGCGGTCCCAAGCTGCGGATCTGCATGTCCATTGCGTCCGGTCCGGTCAAGGCGGTGCAAACGGCTGCCTGATATTCGCTCATCATCCCGCTTTCCCCTCACGCAAACGTTGCCAATGTGCCAGACGTTCGCGCAATTTTGCCTCGAAACCGCGTTCAACCGGCTGATAAAATTCCGCTGGCACCATCTCATCCGGCCAGTAATTGTCACCGGAAAAGCCCTGTTCGCTGTCATGGTCATAGGCATAGCCCTTGCCATAGCCCAAGTCCTTCATCAGTTTGGTTGGCGCGTTTAATATATTCGCGGGCGGCATCAGGCTACCGGTGTCCTTTGCAGACTTCCATGCCGATTTCTGCGCTTTATAGACGGCGTTGCTTTTCGGTGCTGTCGCGCAATAGAGACAGGCCTGCGCGATGGCGAGTTCCCCTTCCGGACTGCCCAGGAATTGGTAGGCCTCTTTGGCGGCAATACATTGCTGGAGTGCTTGCGGATCGGCGAGACCAATATCTTCGCTGGCAAAGCGGGTTATCCGCCGCAGCACATAGAGCGGCTCTTCGCCCGCCACCAGCATCCGGGCGAGCCAGTAAAGCGCGGCTTGCGGGTCACTACCGCGCATCGATTTGTGGAGTGCAGAGATAAGGTTATAGTGCCCGTCTGTCCCTTTATCATAGACCGGCATCCGGCGGTGCAACAGCGCGGCCATTGCGGGGACGTCGAGCTTGGATTGGCTCTGATCGGGTTGGAAAGTTGTGAAAATCGTTTCCGCCTGATTGAGCAAGAAACGGCCATCACCATCGGCACTGGCGATCAAGGAAAGACGTGCATCATCGGTTAGCGGCAGGCTCCGCTGCTCTTCCTGCTCGGCGCGCTCCAGCAACGCCAAAAGCGCCGCATCATCCAGCCGTCGGAGCACTAACACCTGCGCGCGGCTCAGCAAAGCGGCGTTGAGTTCGAAGGATGGATTTTCCGTGGTCGCCCCGACCAAGGTCACCACGCCGCGCTCGACAAAGGGCAGAAACCCGTCCTGCTGGGCCTTATTGAATCGGTGGATTTCATCAACGAACAACAGTGTTTTTTTACCCAGACGCGCGACCTGTTCCGCCTCGGCAAAGGCTTTTTTAAGGTCGGCGACACCCGAAAACACGGCGCTCACCGCCATATAGTGCATGTCTACCGCGTCGGCGAGCAATCGGGCGATGCTGGTTTTCCCTGTTCCCGGCGGCCCCCAGAGTATGAGCGAAGACAATTTTCCTGCCGCCACCATCCGGCCAATTGCGCCTTCCGGACCGGTCAAATGCTCCTGTCCCACAACATCGGATAGACGCACGGGCCTGATCCGGTCGGCCAGCGGGGCATCGGCGTCCGATAGCTGCCTTCCACTGTGAGCAGGACTATCGGGAAACAAATCGGACATCGCTTTGCGCCGATCAGCGAATGGCGGAATGGGGAAGGGGACCGTGTCCGGACTGACGCTGACGGGCGATGCGCAAATAGGTATCGGCAATGCTTTGGTTGATCTGGTCCCAGCTAAACTGCTCCGACCGTTCGCTTCCCGCCAAGCCATGAGTGCGGCGCAGTTCGGGGTTTTCGCAATAGAGCTGCAACGCATCGGCAAAATCTGAAATTGCACCCGGCTGCACTAGATTGCCGCATTGGTCGTGCTTGACCAGACTTTGGCTACCCGTCGCAATCGCTGCGACCACGGGAATGCCCGACGCCATCGCTTCCAATGTCACATTGCCGAAAGTTTCGGTGACCGACGGATTGAACAGCATGTCCATGCTGGCGACCGCGCGGGCGAGATCGGGGCCTTGCTGAAAACCGACGAACACGGCTTCGGGGATGCGGCTGGCGAACCAATCGTGCGCCGGTCCTTCGCCGACGATCAAAATCCGGTGCGCAACACCGCGCCGCTTGAGCAAATCGATGGCGTCAGAGAACACATCAAGGCCCTTTTCCATCACCAATCGGCCCAGAAAGCCGATTGCTGGCTCATCATCGCCTATGCCATGCTGTCTGCGCCAATCCGTATCGCGGCGGTCGGGGTGAAAAATGGACCGGTCAACACC
>JBGSLY010000106.1:0-13173 GCA_041740435.1 Parasphingorhabdus sp. | reverse complement strand
CTTTGCTCTGGATTGCTTCGCTGCGATCGCAATTACCGAATTTTGCTTTTTTGCCAATGATCAGAAGAGAAAACGATGACTGATTTATCGCAGACTCCTCCAAAACGATGCCGATGGCCCGCTGTGCTTTTGGTGTTCCTTGCGACAATCATCAGCGACTTTTGGTTCCTGCGCCCGGTGATTGCCGAACGCCTGTTCGCCGCCGGTGTGGAACGAAACCTTGATCGCGATGTGATCGCTGATTTGCCCGATGGCTTGCACGTCGCGCTGTGCGGCACCGGCTCTCCGCTCACCGATCCGGTTCGGGCGGGACCTTGCACGGCGATTATAGCCGGAAAGAAGCTGTTTATCGTCGATATCGGCGGCGGCGCGGTGCGGCGGATGCAGCAAATGAGTCTGTCCCCGGCCTCGGTCGAAGCGGTGTTCCTGACCCATTTCCACAGTGACCATATTGATGGTCTAGGTGAACTGGCGCTCCAGCACTGGGCTGGCGGCGGGCATAGTCGGCCTTTGCCAGTGCTGGGCGGAGACGGATTGTTCGATGTCGTGGCCGGTTTCAACCAAGCCTATGCGCAGGATGGACAATATCGCGTCGCGCATCATGGCCCCAAGGTGGTTCCTCCTTCGGGCCAAGGCATGGAGCCGAGAGCCTTTGCGCTTTCGGACGGAGAAAAATCAGTGCTGGTTTACGACGATCATGGCCTTAAAGTTACCGCCTTTGCGGTCGACCATGATCCGGTGACTCCGGCCTATGGCTATCGTTTCGACTATGGCGGTCGCTCGGTGGTACTCAGCGGCGACACCAAGGTCAGCGCCAGTGTCGAAAAGGCCTGCCGCGGCTGCGACATTCTGGTCCACGAAGCGCTCAATGCCGATATGGTCAAGACAATGCGCAGTGCATTGGGCGCTCGGGAACAGACGCGGTTGGCCAAGATTATGGCGGATATCCCCGGCTATCATACCACGCCCGTTGGCGCAGCGGGTGTCGCCCGCCGGGGCAAAGCGAAGATGCTGGTACTGAGCCATATCGTCCCGCCAGTTCCCAATTACATGATTGCGCCGCTCTTTCTTAAGGGAGCGGCTGATAGCTATGATGGACCGATTGTACTGGGCGAAGACGGGATGTTATTTTCGCTTCCTACCAACACCACAGAGACCAAGCACGGCAGTCTGATGTGACCGAAGCCGTTGTTCATGACGGTTATGCATCCGCCGCACGCAAGGCGATAGCCAAGGGTGATTTGATCCGAGCTTATGACATTTGCCTCAACGCGATTGATGCTGGGTTTGGCAGCACCGATCTGCACCATTTGCAATTGCTCGCAATGGCCCGGATGGGCGACACGGAAACGGCGCTGTCCCGCTTTCAGGACTATGGCCTTGCCCTATCCCCCGATCCCCATCACCGGGCGCTACAGGCCCGTCTGCTCAAAGATCGGGCGCTGAAGTCTGGTTCTACCGAAAATCGCGCTGAAAGGCTGAGGCATGCGGCGGATGCCTATGTTGCCATTTACCGGCAAAGCGGTGATTATTATCCGGCGATCAATGCCGCATCATTGTTGTTGCTGTCGGGAGCGGGGGATGCGGCCAGCACTTTGGCCAGCGAAATTCTGGCGATGGATACCGTGGCGTCGGCCGCCGATTATTATGCCCTAGCTACCCGCGCCGAAGCACTGCTTATCCAGGGACAGGTCAATGACGTGGTCGCGGCGCTGCAACAGGCGGTTCAGGCGGCTCCCGATGATTATGGCGCGCACAGTTCGACCCGGACCCAGCTGCTGTTGCTCGCCGCGCATTTGGGTTTATCAGACGATTTGCGAAACTATGTCTTAGCGCCGCTCGCTGTGCCCAAAGTCGCGCACTATTGCGGGCATATGTTTCGCGCTGATCCAAAGACCGAAAGTCATTTGAAGCAGCAAATTGCCAAGCTGATCACCATCCATAATATCGGCTCAGGATACGGTGCACTTGCGGCAGGTAGCGACATTGCCTTTGCGGAGACGTTGCTGGAAATGGGGCGGGAAGTGCATATCATCTTTCCATTCGACAAAGAGGATTTCATTGCCCAATCGATCCGGCCCGCTGGCCACGACTGGCTTCCTCGGTTTGAGCATTGCTTGGAACAAGCCAGCAGCGTCACCTTTGCCTCGGAAATGAATTACGTCGAGGACCCGGCGCAGTTCCAATATTGCACCCATGTTGCCATGGGCATGGCGCGGCTGCGTGCCCGCCATTTGGGTAGCGGAGCGGTCCAATTGGCAATCTGGGACGAAGTCGAGAGCGAAGGACCAGCGGGAACGGGTGCAGACGTCGCACATTGGCGCAAGCTTGGCGGTCAAACGATTGTTCTGGATGGCACATCGCTCAATCGCACAATGAATCGCCCTTCAGCAAAGCCGGTGCCCGATTATAAGCGTGCGCTGACCGCGATTATTTTCACCGATTTCAAGGGCTTTTCCAAGCTGAAAGAAGCCGCCCTGCCGATGTTCTGGGACGGGGTGATGCGCAAAGTAGCCGAAGTGCTGGGCGAAAACGACGAGCATATCCTTTCCCGCAACAGCTGGGGTGATGCTCTATATGCCGTCATTGATGATATCGGGGCCGCCGCGAAAATTGCCCATGCAGTGCAGTCCCGACTGGCTGACTTTGACTATACGCATCTGGGAATTTCGGGAGGCGGCGGGATGCGGATCGGGCTGCACTATGGCCCTGTCTACCAAGCACAGGATCTGATCACCGGGCAGATAAACTTCTATGGCACGGAGGTTTCCCGCGCGGCACGGATTGAACCAGTGACCCCGCCGGGCGCGGTCTATGTGACCGAGCCCTTTGCTGCCATTTTGGCCCTCCATCCCAATTCCGGCTTTGACTGCAGCTATGTTGGCTGGGTCGAGCTTGCCAAAGGATATGGCACCTATCCGATGTACCGGCTGAATGCGATTGCGACGCAATAGGGTTAAAGCAGTTCGACATTTCGCAATTTCCGTATAAGCTGCCGCTGGGGCAACTATGAAATACAGCGCATTCATCAGCTATAATCACCGGGACCAGAAGCATGCCCGCTGGCTGCACAAGGCGCTGGAAGCCTATCGCATACCCAAAAACCTGCGCGGACGCGAAGGGCGCAACGGACCGATTGGCGCAAAGCTGGAACCGGTGTTCCGTGACCGCGATGAATTGGCCGCCGCCGCCAATCTGGGCGAAGCGGTGCAGGAAGCCTTGGGACAGGCCGACAGCCTGATCGTCATTTGCTCGCCCAATGGGGCCAAGTCCAAATGGGTCAACGCTGAAATCAGGGAATTCGCAAGGCAGGGTCGGCGGCACAGGGTCTTTTGCCTAATCGTCGGCGGCGAACCCAATGCCGCCGATCCGGAAAACGAGTGCCTACCCCCTGCCCTGTTCGACGATGGCGCCAGCGAGCCGCTTGCCGCCGATATCCGTCCCTTGCAGGACAGCAAGACCGACGCCAAGATCAAGCTGATCGCATCGGTCATGGACCTTGGCTATGACGAGCTGCGTCAGCGCGAACAGGCGCGGCGCGTCCGCCAATTGACGATGATCGCAATGGCCGCAAGCGTGGCGGTTGTGATTACATCCGGGCTGGCGATTACGGCTTATCTTGCCCGCAATGAAGCGATCCGGCAACGCGACATTGCCCGCGACCGCACTGTAACTGCAGAGCGTACGGTTGAATTTGTAAAGGGTATGTTCACGGTGTCCGATCCGTCTGAGGCCTTGGGTAACACTATCACGGCGCGCGAAGTTGTGGACCGGGGAGCCCGCGACTTTGCCGTCGCTCTTAAAAACGAGCCCGTGGTCAAGGCGGAAATCGGCCTGACCTTGAGCGAGGTTTACGGCGCGCTAGGCCTGTACCGCGAGGCTGACCGACTGGTGCGTTCTACAACTAGCTTACCCCCAGAGGAGCGTGGCACTTTAGCACGCAAACATATGCTGCAGGGCGAATCGCAATTTCGGCTGGGTGAATATGAGGCAGCAATTGTCACCTTTAAGCGGAGCGTTGCACTTGCACGAGTGGATGACAATGCGCGCGAGACAATATTGGGGCGTGCCTTGGTCGGGCTGGGGCAAAGCTATAGTGCGATCGACGAATTTGACCGGGCCAAGGCTGTGTTGAGCGAGGCTTTGGCGCTTTACAAGCTGCGCGGTACAGCCGGAAGGCGCGATCAGGCACTCGCTTATGAAACCCTCGGCCTCAACCAGTTCTACGCAGGAGATTTTGCAAAGGCGCGCTCCTTTTTGGAACATGCCAACACTCTGCGCTTGGCAACGGAGGGCCAAAACAGCCCGAGCGTTTCAGACAATTACGGGAATTTGGCGACAATTGCCTATTTGGAAGGGGATACTGCCAAGGCCGAACGACTATATCGTTCGCGCCTTGCCATCGACGAAAAAGTGTTGGGTCGTGACCATCCTGACGTTGCTACCACACTCAATAATATTAGCCGGATCATGATCGAACGCCGTTCCTTTGCCGAAGCCGAGCCTCTTTTGGACCGGGCCGTGCAAAGCGTCCGGCGCGAGCGCGGGGCTATGCACGATGATATGGCATTCATGCTGTCCAATCTGGCGCTGGCCCGCAAAGGACTCGGCAAAAGGGAAAGCGCAGTTCAGTTGCTCCGCGAAGCCCTGATCGCCGCCCGCGCCAATCAGCACCGGACGCTGGCCCCGATCTTGGTCGAGCTTGCCGATCTGGCATGCAGCGCGGGGGACACGTCAAAGGGCGCAACATATCTCACCGAAGCCCGAAAAGTGATGGCCGCCGATTATCCCGACGATGCGTGGCGCAAGGCGTGGATCGACAATGTCGCGGCGGTCTGTGCGTGGCGCGGCGGTGACCGGGATAAAGCGCGTAACCTGTTCAATGCATCGAAGGGCGCGCTTGGCAAACGCTGGGCCCCGAGCAGCTTGTACGGCGTCGATATGCGGCAACGGGCGGGTATCCTGGGAATGAATTGACTCCGTGTACTTGCAAACACATGATTTGGCTCGACGTTGATCACCAAAACCCGGATACGGGGGATTATGGTTGTAGGCTGCTTTTCTGCGGCATTGACAGACACCGGACTTAATAATAGTTTGAATAGCGGCAGCAGCTACCGGACAAATGGCGGAGCAGTGTTTGCAAGGGTTGCCTTTTAGTTTCGTCCAGCTTGGCTCTCGCGCGCCGGAATGTTGGAGAACGGCCATTAAGGAGTTGCCCATGTCCTTTCCAGCAGCAATTGATCTCTCCACCCTGAACGGCATCAATGGCTTCCGCATTGATGGGATCGATCAACAGGATCAAAGTGCTTATTCCGTTGCGAGCGCAGGTGATGTCAATGGCGATGGATTTGATGACATACTCATTGGGGCCGCCAGCGCAGACCCCAGTGGCCGCAATCTTGCCGGAGAGAGCTATGTCGTGTTTGGCAAAGAAGGCGGATTTTCTGCAAGCCTGAATCTTGCAACGCTCGACGGCAGCAACGGCTTTATCATTAACGGCATCGATCAGAACGATAACAGCGGCTATTCAGTTTCCGGCGCAGGCGATGTCAATGGGGATGGATTCGATGATATCGTCATCGGAGCACCTAAGGCCAATACCGGTGATATCTATAGCGGCAATTCCGGAGAGAGCTACGTCGTGTTTGGTAAGTCGGGGGGTTTTTCCGCCAGCTTGGAATTGGCCAGCCTGGACGGAACCAATGGCTTTCGTTTGGAGGGAATCGACGCTTATGATCAGAGCGGTCGTTCGGTTTCCAGCGCGGGCGATGTCAATGGCGACGGGTATGACGATGTCATCATCGGGGCGCAATTCGCAGACCCCGATGGCGTCTCTTACGCGGGGGAGAGCTATGTGGTGTTTGGCAAGTCCGGAGGATTTGCTGCAAGCCTCGACCTCTCGACGCTTGATGGTTCGAACGGCTTCCGCCTCGACGGGATTGCTTTTGGCGACTATAGCGGACGTGCAGTGGCCAGCGCTGGCGATGTCAACGGCGACGGCTTTGATGACATTATTGTCGCGGCGCCTTTTGCCAACCTTGGCAACTACATCGAAGGCGGAGAGACTTATGTGATTTTTGGCAAGGCCGGGGGGTTTGCAGCCAGTATGGATCTGGCCAACCTTAACGGCAGCGACGGTTTTCGCCTTGATGGCATAGAACAAGTTGACAGGAGCGGCACCTCTGTCGCCAGCGCAGGCGATGTCAATGGCGATGGATTTGACGATATCGTTATCGGGGCACCGGGCGCCGATCCGGGCAATCTTGGCAGTGCTGGTGAGAGCTATGTGATTTTTGGCAAGGCAACCGGATTTTCTGCCGTTCTCGGCTTGGCCACGCTTGACGGAGCAAATGGTTTTCGTATCGACGGAAATGACATCGGTGATGCAAGTGGGGTTTCGGTTGCTGGTGCCGGGGATGTCAATGGCGACGGTTTTGCCGATATCATCATTGGCGCGTCTGGCGGTGATCCGGGCGGTATTTCTACCGCCGGGGAAAGCTATGTGGTGTACGGCAAAGCGGGCGGATTTTCCGCCAGCATTGCCCTTTCCGAGCTTGATGGAACCAATGGCTTTCGGATCGATGGTATCGACACCAGCGATTTGAGCGGAAGTTCTGTTGCAGGTGCAGGCGACGTCAATGGTGACGGTTTTGCCGACATTCTTGTCGGAGCTTTTGTCGCCGATCCCGGCGGTGTCGCTAGTGCGGGGGAAAGCTATGTTATTTTTGGCATCATGCCGCAATTGGCAGTATCGCGGACCGGCTCTGACATTGGTCAGTTTATCTCCGGTGGCTTGGGGAACGATACCATCGACGGGCGCGGCGGTGAAGATGTTTTGCTTGGACAAATCGGCGATGACGAAATTCAAGGCGGCGACGGCAATGACAATATCGACGGCGGTGATGGCGAAGATGCGATCAGCGGCGGGGCGGGCAATGACACTTTAAGAGGCGGACTCGGTGACGACACGATCATCGGCGGATCGGGTGACGACGAAATTGATGGCGGCGCTGGTTTTGATATCATCACAGCAGGGTCGGGCAATGACGCACTAATTGGCGCCAACGGCAACGACACGCTGATCGGCAATGTCGGCGATGATAGTCTAAAAGGCGGCAATGGCGACGATATCCTGATTGGCGGTGATGGGGCTGATATAGCCAGCGGCAATGCTGGCAACGACAATCTGATCGGCGATCTTGGCAATGATGTCCTGCGCGGCGGCAGCGGCGTGGACAGTCTCAATGGCGGCGACGATGACGACCGGCTGGAAGGCGGCACAGGCGATGATGAGCTTAACGGCGGCAGCGGCAATGATTTTCTGGTCGGCGGCGGCGGCGGGGATACAGATAACTTGCGCGGCAGTTTGGGTGACGACACCTATCAGGTGCAAGATAGCGCCGATGTGGTGGAGGAGCTTGCCAACCAAGGCAGCGATTTGATCCGCACCGGGTTGGACTATGTCCTGCCCGCCAATGTAGAGCGGTTGGTCATTTTGGCGAGTGCGCGCAACGCAACCGGGAATGGACTAGATAACACCATCGTCGGCACCGGCGGCGGCGATAGCATCAGCGGATTGGACGGAGCCGACACGCTGCGCGGCGGTTCGGGGCTCGATACGATATTGGGCGGTTCCGGTATTGACCGGATCGATGGCGGCGCTGGCAAGGACACTATGACCGGCGGCGCCGACAAGGACACGTTCGAGTTCCGCTTTCTGGCCGACTTTAACACCACTCGCGCGACCGCTGATGTGATCACCGATTTCGACAAGGCGGCGGGGGAGAAGATCCAGATCAACCTGATCGACGCGAATACCAATACAGTCGGAGACGACGATTTCGAATGGATCGCCAGCAACGCTTTCAGCGGGACCGCAGGCGAATTGCGCTTCCAACAGGTCGGCAGCAGCACCTTTGTCGAGGGCGATGTTAACGGCGACGGGGTCGCTGATCTGGTGATCAAGCTCAACGGCCTGATCGCGCTGACGTCCAACAGCTTTATCGGCGTACGCGATTTGCAACCCAATCGCGAACCGGTCGATTGGCCCGGAGCAAGATTGGCGGAGAGAATGGAAATTGCCGGGGCAGATGATTGGCTTTTCGCGTAGCGCAATGGAAATTCACCCAATCACCGGGGCATTCATCCTTATTCCGAAGCGCGCAACTCCTCAGATAGCCACGCTTTTGCGGTTAGCCAGCGGCGTTTGACGGTGCTTTCTGATATGTCGGTGGCGGCGGATATTTCTTCAGTGGTCATGCCGACAAAGAACCGCATATCAACGATTTTCGCCATGTCGGGATGGATGGTTTCAAGCCTTTTGAGGGCGTCATCGAGCGCCTCAATATCCACAGCCTCCTGACCCTGCTCGGCAGACATCAGGATGGTGGGTGCGCGTCGCTTCTGGCTCCTACGCCTGCGGATGGCGTCGATCATCGCCTGGCGCATGATCCGGGCGCTAGTGGCAAAAAAATGCTGGCGATCATTCCAGCTCATTTGATCAAGCTTCATCACCCGCATCGCTGCTTCGTTGACCAGTTCAGTCGGCTGGATGGTCAGATAGGGAGCCTCACGCTGCAAGAGGCGCGCAGCGGCGGCGCGCAGTTCGTGGTACATCTGGGCGAGCATTTCATCACGGTCATCGCCCGGCTCTTGCACCACAGTCCCCTTTTTGGCCTGAATTCCGGTGATTATGCCCGATTACGATTTTTTTGTCTACCTGATGAACCCTTTTCAAGCCCGAATGCGCCTTAGTCTTATGAGTGGAACATTTTCTGCCAAAAACGCGGATAGCGCACAATGAAGAGGATCAGATCATGCCTAACTTTCCCGGAACAATAAACAATGATGTGATTAACGGCAGCGCGTTTGACGACACCATCCACGATGGCTTTGGCGGCAATGACACCATCGATGGAAAAGAAGGTAGTGATCTGATCACCGTAACCGATGGTTATGACACAATCGTCGGCGGAGAGGGTGACGACACCTTAATTATCGACTGGGCAACCAGCACCACCAACAGCTTTATGGGCGCCAATCCCAATGCCGCAACTGGCACTTTCAGTGCGCACTATATCAATGCCGACGGACGGAATGCGGTGGTCAGTTCGATTGAGAACATCCATTTTTTTGGCGGCAGCGGCAGTGACAGCGTCGTATCCGCCGGCGGTGCGGACAATCTAAATGGCGGCGTGGGCAATGACGTGCTCGATGTGGGCCGGGGTGTAACGGACAGCGCCGATGGCGGTGCGGATACCGACCGTTTGGGAATCAATTTCATTGACCGCGCTGCGGGTATTAGCATCGATCTCAACGTCGCGGGCAACCAGTTGTTGATAGGAGCAGGACTATTCCAGAATTTTGAAGGTTTCACATCAGTTACCGGAACGGTGTTTAATGACACCATTCGCTCCACCAATGCGGTTATCAATGAAACGCTGAACGGCGGTGATGGCAATGACGCGATAGAAGTACGTAACGGCTCGGACGTTGTAAGCGGCGGCAACGGCACCGATACGCTGATCATCAACTGGTCGGCGAGTGTGGGTAACAGCTTTATGAGCGCCAATCCCAATGTTGCAACCGGCAGTTTCAGCGCACACTATAACAATGCCGACGGGCGCAATGTCGTTGTGAGTGGAATTGAACGAATCCATTTTTTCGGCGGCAGTGGAAATGACAGCATCGTATCTGGCGGAGGCGCGGATAATCTGAATGGCGGTGACGGCGATGACACGTTGGACGTGGGCCGCGGCATCACCGACAGCGCCGATGGCGGAACCGGGACGGACCGTCTGGGGATTAATTTTATCAGCCGGGAAAGTGCAATATCGATCAATCTCAATCGCGTGGGCGAGCAATTACTGGTCGGCGCAGGTTCGATCACCAATTTTGAAGGCTTCACCACCGTTTCCGGGACAGCGTTCAATGACGAGATTCGGTCCACCAATTCTGTGATAAACGAAACTTTGAATGGTGGCGATGGCGATGATCTGATCGAGGTGCGCAACGGCTCTGATGTTGTTGGCGGCGGCACAGGCACCGACACGCTGCTCATCAACTGGTCAGCGAGCACCGCCAACAGCTTTATGAGTGCCAATCCCAATGTTTCAACCGGCACCTTCAGTGCGCACTACAACAATACCGACGGGCGGAACGTGGTTGTGAATACGATAGAGAATATTCAGTTCATTGGCGGTAGCGGCAATGACAATATCGTGTCAGCGGGCGGTACCGATGTTTTGAACGGCGGCGTAGGCAATGATACACTGGATGTTGGTCGCGGATCTACGGACAATGCCAATGGCGGTTCGGGGGTCGACCGGCTGGGCATAAACCTCATTGATCGTTTGGACCAAGTGTCAATCAACCTCAATCTTACGGGCAATCAGATGGTGACCGGATTGGGTACAATCGTCAGCTTTGAGGGCTTTACCACAGTGACCGGGAGCAATTTTGACGATAGTTTTGTGACGACCAACCACGATATTGATGAAACAATCAACGGCGGCCTTGGCAATGACGTTATCCAGGTGCGGAATGGTTCGGATGTGGTCAGCGGAGGCGATGGCACCGACACGCTGATCATCAACTGGTCGGCGAGCACGGCCAACAGCTTTATGAGCGCCAATCCTAATACTGCCACCGGCAGCTTCAGTGCGCATTACAACAATGCCGACGGGCGCAATGTCGTTGTGAGCGCCATAGAAAACATCCAGTTCATTGGCGGCAGCGGCCATGACAGTATCGTGTCAGGAGGCGGTACCGATATTTTGAACGGTGGGGCTGGCAACGATACGCTTGATGTTGGCCGAGGTGCCGCTGACAGCGCCAACGGAGGCTCCGGTACGGACCGACTGGGTATTAATTTCATCGATCGTTTGGCAGGTGTGTCGATTGATCTCAACCTTGGCGGCAATCAGTTGATCGCGGGCGTGGGTACGATCTCCAATTTCGAGGGATTTTCGACCGTCACCGGCAGCAATTTTGCCGACACTATTGTAACAACCAACTTTGTCATCAACGAAACCATAAACGCTGGGCTTGGCGATGATGTGATAGAGGTGCGCAACGGTTCAGACACCGTCAACGGCGGTGCTGGCACCGACACGCTGATCATCAACTGGTCGGCGAGTGTCGGTAACAGCTTCATGAGCGCCAATCCCAACGTCCCTACCGGCAGTTTCAGTGCGCATTATAATAACAGTGATGGCCGCAATGTGATTGTCAGTGAGATGGAGTTGATCCGGTTCTTCGGCGGCAGCGGCAATGATAGCGTGGTTACAGGCGGGGGTAACGATACGTTGAACGGAAATGCGGGAGATGACACACTCTCGGGCGGCGGCGGCAATGACATCTTGATCGGCGGTGCCGGTAAAGACACCCTGACCGGCGGTAGTGGACGCGATTCCTTTGTGTTCCGGGCGAACAGCGATTTCAATAGCACACGCGCCACAGCAGATGTGATCACTGATTTCGGCCAGGCAGCGAACGAGCGGATGAACTTCGCTGCGATCGATGCCAATACCAATACGGGCGCTAATGATGATTTCGAATGGATCTCTACAAACGCATTTTCCAACACGCCGGGCGAACTGCGCTACGTGCAGGACGGCGGCAATACCTTCGTCGAAGGTGATACCAATGGCGATGGTGTTGCCGATATCGTTCTAAGGTTGAACGGGCTGTACACGCTGGACGCGAGCAACTTCCTTGGCGTTGTTGATCTGCAACCGAACAAGGAGCCAGTGCAAATTTTCAGTGAGTTTTTCGCATTGGCCGACGATACAATGGGGCAATATCTTTTTTAAATTTGCTGCATTCGATTAAGGGGGCAGCGCAATTGGTGCGCCACCCCCTTTTTTGTCTCGATCAGGCATAATGCTCGTTCAGCCAAAGGTGCGCTGCCACCATCCTTTGCGAGCCGGGCCGCTTGGGGCGGCGGGTTCAGCCGTTGCGGCGATGGTTTCAGTGCCGTCAACATTGGCCTTATCAACCGGCTTTTTAACCACCTCCGTTTTTGCGGCCGGCTTTTTGGCGGCGGGTTTTCGCGCCGTAGGCTTTTTGGGTTCGATACCGGCATTGCTTTCGGCAATGACGTCCGCAGCAACAGCCTCGGTTGCCGCAACCGGGGCCGCTTCGACAGCCACCTTCGATGTCCGCTTTCTCGGTGCCCGCTTGGGCTTGGCCGGGGCTTCGGGCGCTTCATCCGGAATGACCACATCCGCAGCATCTGCGGCTGGCGGTGTTTCCGAAGCGGCTTCAACAGCGGTTTCGGCGACCGGCTCGGCACTACCCTTGGCTCCCCGTCCACGACGACGGCGCGGGCGGGCGGTTTTGACGGGAGCTTCAGCCGTTTCGGCATCCGATTCTGCAGGTTCGGCATCGGCGTCCTGCGGCGCGCTACCTTCGGCTTGGCCCGCTTCGTCGGAATCATGGCCCGTGTGTTCACCGGCAGATTCTTCAATGCCCGTGTGTTCACTGGCAGATTCTTCGCCACCCGCTTCTTCGTCGCGGCGTCCATTGCGGTTGCGGCGACCACCACGGCGGCGGCGCTTTTTGCGGGGACGCTCTTCCTGTTCGCTCGCTTCCTGCTCGGTTTCGTCACCGTCGCTGTCCAACTCGTCCTCGATTTCAGGCTCGTCATCGTCGATAATCGGCACAAAGACGGGCGCGTTCTGTGGTGGCGGACCAGCGCCGGTGACGGTCATTTTCGCCCCTTCGCTCTCCCCATCGGGCAGGATTTCGACGGTCACGCCATAGCGGGCCTCGATCTCACTGATCTCGGTGCGTTTGGTGTTGAGCACGAAGATCACCGCTTCCTGACTGGCGCGCAGGGTAATCTGACTGAACTTGCCCTTGGCGGCTTCTTCTTCGATCAGACGCAGCGCCGACAGGCCCGCCGATGATGCGGTGCGGACCAGACCGGTGCCTTCACAATGCGGGCAGACCCGGGTCGAGGCTTCGAGAACCCCGGTGCGCAGGCGTTGACGGCTCATTTCGAGCAGGCCAAAGCTGGAAATGCGGCCCACCTGAATGCGTGCACGGTCGTTTTTCAACGCCTCTTTCAGCGCGCGCTCAACCTTGCGGACGTTGCCGTGCCGGTCCATGTCGATAAAGTCGATGACCACCAGGCCTGCCATGTCGCGCAGCCGCAATTGCCGCGCG
>JBGSLY010000105.1:0-1584 GCA_041740435.1 Parasphingorhabdus sp. | reverse complement strand
TGTGAAGATCCAGATCGAGTTCAATCCCGCTTTGGTCAGCGAGTACCGGCTGATTGGCTATGAAAACCGGCTGCTGGCCGAAGAGGATTTTAACAACGACAAGGTTGATGCGGGCGATATCGGGGCCGGGCATCAGGTGACCGCGCTGTATGAAATCATGCCGGTCGGGGCCAATGGCTGGCTGGATGATCGGCATTTTCCCGCAAACCGGCCCAAGGGCAACTCAAGCATGGGCGGCGAATTTGCCCATATCAAGCTGCGCTACAAATTGCCCGAAGGCGACACGTCGCGGCTCATCGAACGGTCTTTGACACAGCGACTGGACACGGCAGACCTGCCGTCGGGCGATATGGCCTTTGCCATAGCGGTCGGTGCCTTTGGCCAGAAATTGCGCGGCGACAAATATCTTGGCAGTTTCGATTTTGGCGATATCGAAAGGCTGTCAGGCAACGGTGGCGATTTTTGGCTGCAGGAATTCCGGCAATTGGCCCAATTGGCGCGCAGCAGGTCCTGACAACACCATGACGGACGGCGCGCCATTCCCGTCCTTGTTTGGGACTATGGCGCGGGGCTGCTCGACTCGATGCGCCCAACATCATAATGACTGTACCGTTGCAATCTCTTGTGACGGGGCAAATTTATGGACGCGCGCGGCAAGATTCTGACTGGTTTTGTGACAACCACGATTTTGGCTTGGGGCGCGCATGCCACCATGTCGGGTAAACTGATCGACGGATTGCAAAGCCGGGCGGAAAGCGCCTTGCTGGCCGAAAATATCAGCGGTGTGACAATGGCTTTTGATCGGGAGCCGATGCTGAAGCGATCCGCAGTGCTAAGCGGCAATGTGAGCGATGCGGATCAGCAAAAGGCCCTCGCTCTCGTCCGGTCATTACCGGGAATCGCCTCTGTCCGCTGGCAGGGGGCCGAAGCGGGTAAGCCTAAGCCAAGCCAAAATCCATCTGCCGCGGCGATTGTCCCTGCCGCAACCCAGACAAAGATCGATCAGTGTCAGGGCGGCGTGGATAGCACCATTGCGGGCAAGACCGTGCAGTTTCGCAGCGGGAGTGCATTCCTCTCCCCCCAATCCAACCGACTGCTCGACGACGTCGCCGCCGCCCTCAAACCCTGCGCTGGTCTGGCAATCGAAATTGGCGGCCACACCGACGCCAATGGCAATGCCAGAGTCAATCAGGTGCTGTCACAGGAACGCGCCGACCGGGTGAAAGCGGCATTGGTCGAACGCGGCATCGATGCAAAATTGTTGAGCGCGACGGGCTATGGTGCATCACAGCCCTTGGTCGATGGGCAGGGGAAAGAGGCCGATACGCAAAATCGGCGGATTGCTTTTAAGGTCGTCGCCGCTTTATCACCAAGAGCAACAGCGGACGCAGGAGAATAGCCATGGCCCTTTGGTTCGAAAGCCTGTTTGCTTTGCTGCTGTTTTTTGCCATGGGATTGTGCATCGGCTGGGCCATCTGGGGCCGCAGCAGCGATAGCAACTGACACTCATACGGGTGCTCTAAGGGGTAATTATGGCGTATTTGGTATCACAATATTGGCCCTGGATGCTGGCCGCGCTGGTGA
>JBGSLY010000104.1:0-3052 GCA_041740435.1 Parasphingorhabdus sp. | reverse complement strand
CCAGCCGTGGGAAATCGCCTTTTTGATGGATGAGGCCGAGCAGTGGATCGACCTCAACCGGCAAAGCAGTAAACACAGCGATTGCCTCGATGGCCTCACCATCATCAACGCCTTTTTTGAAAACAGTACCCGCACGCTGCTGTCGTTTGAGATAGCGGGCAAACGCCTTGGGGCCGATGTTGTCAATATGCACGCCGCGCAATCGAGCGTCAAAAAGGGCGAAACGCTGATCGACACCGCGATGACGCTGAACGCGATGCGCGCCGATGCGATAGTGATACGCCACGGCAGTTCGGGCGCAGTACAATTAATCGCTGACAAGGTCGATTGCCCGGTGCTCAATGCCGGAGACGGTCGCCACGAGCATCCGACCCAGGCGTTGCTGGACGCGGTCACCATACGGCGGCGCAAGGGCGATATCAGCGGTCTTACCGTGACCATTTGCGGTGATGTGATGCACAGCCGGGTCGCGCGTTCCAACATATTCTGCCTGAAATCTCTGGGTGCCCATGTCCGCATCGTCGCGCCGCCAACTTTGATGCCTAAGGCGCTGGACAGCACCGGAGTGGAATTGTTCACCAATTTCGATGCCGCCCTGCCCGGTTCGGACGTGGTGATGATGTTGCGGTTACAGAACGAGCGGATGAGCGGCGATTTCGTGCCCTCGGAACGCGAGTATCATTACCTTTATGGTCTGACCGAACGGCGGCTGGCGCTCGCCAAAGCCGACGCCCTGATCATGCATCCCGGCCCCATGAACCGAGGTGTCGAGATTTCGAGCAGTGTCGCCGATCATCCCGAACGCTCCGCGATTACCGAGCAGGTCGAAATGGGGGTCGCAATCCGCATGGCCTGCCTCGACGTTCTGACGCGCAAAGCGCGCGGCGTGGAGGGTTGGGCATGAGCATCACCCTGACCAATGGACAATTGATCCTACCCGGCAACCCACGGGTTATGCCGTGCAATCTGACCATGGACGGGGACCGGATTGCTGCTATCGGTCCGGTGGACTCCGATTCGAACATTCACGACTGCGCCGGTATGGTCATCGCCCCCGGCATAATCGATCTCGGCGTATTCGCCATCGACAAGCCCGCGTTTCATTTCGGCGGCATAACCCGCGCCGCGCTCATGCCCGATCAGAGCCCGGTGCTCGATCATCCGGCAGTGATCAAGCATCAGGCAAGCGAGGGGAAACCCGATTTCTGGGTCCATCCACTGGCGGCCGCAACCAAAGGCTTAGCCGGTGATCATCTCGCCGAAATCGGCCTGATGAAGGCGCAAGGGGCCAAGGCGGTTGCCACGGGTCGGCGCTGGATTGCCGATAGCGGCATCATGCTGAAAATCATGACCTATTGCGCCGCGCTGGACTTGCCGCTGATCGTGCATAGCCAGGATGCCGGATTGACCGGCGGCGCGGTGGCGACCGATGGCGAAATGGCAACATTGCTTGGCTTGTCTAGCGCGCCGGCGATTGCCGAGGCGCTGGCGATTGCGCGTGACATCATGTTGGCCGAGCAAAGCGGCGTTCACCTGCACATTCGTCAAGTGACCACCCTTAAAGGTCTGGACCTGATTCGCGACGCCAAGGCGCGCGGTATCCGGATCACTTGCGGCATAACCCCGGCGCATCTGTTCCTGTCCGAAAACGCCATTGGTGACTTCCGAACCTTTGCCCGGCTATCCCCGCCCCTTCGCTGCGAAGCGGACCGGCTGGCCTGTATTGCTGCAGTGGCCGATGGCACCATCGACGTCATCGCATCGGGTCATGATCCGCGCGGGCCCGAGGACAAACGCCTGCCCTTTGCCGAGGCGAAACCCGGAATGGCGGGCGCGGAAACGCTGCTCGCACTCTCGCTCAATCTAGTGCGCGACGGGGTTGTCACCCTCCCCCGCCTGTTCGAGCTGCTATCGGCCAATCCTGCAAAGCTGTTGCAAGTTCAGGCTGGACGGATCGAAGCGGGCTGTGAAGCCGATATTATCGTGATCGATCCCGACGCGCCATGGCAGGTTGATACCCGTAAAATGGCGGCGAGCGCTGGCAACACTCCGTTCGATAAGCTTCCGGTCCAAGGTCGGGTCCGCGCCATATACAAAGGCGGAAAGGCCATTTGACCTTCCCGCCCGTGCTTTGGAAATATTGAAAATTTAGCGCGAAGCGATGGTTTTCGGTTTGCCGCTGGCCATTTGCACCGCGCCGCCTTCGGCTTGGCGGACGATACAGCTGCCGCCCTTGGCTTTGATACCGCTGCATACTGTGTTGGCTGCGCTGCCGCTGTCAAATCCCATGGCGGCTAGGCGATACAGCTTGGTGCCATTCACGGTGGTGACCGAACTGGCAAAGCTATAGCCTTTCAGGCCGCTATATTGCGATTGGAATTTGTTCCACGCCTGCTTGGCCGAATCGGCGGAGGAAAAGGCACCCAATTGTACCAAATGCGTACCAGCCGCGACCTTTTGACCGCTAGCCACCGGGGTTGGCGACGCTGATGCCAGCTTGGCCACGACCGGAGCAGGTGCAGGAGCCTTGGCAACGGGAGCCGGCGTTACAGGTGCGGGCTTGGTAACAGGACGCGGCGCGATCGAAGGTTTCCCCGCTTGTTCAACAATGAACTTGTCATTGGCGGCAACCTTTATGGGCTGCGCTGGCGCAGCGATGACCGGAGCGGCCTTGCTGGCGGGAATATCCGCAGGTTTGAAAACCGGTGCAGGCGTTGCCGAAGCAAAATCGACCCGTTCCCCAGCGACTGGCGCTGGACCAATGGCAGGCAGCGGCGCGCTGCGGTCTACCGAAGCCAGTTCTTCATAGCTGTTCGCACCCGTGTCTGCGCTCGCCGAATATACCGGTGCAGATGGATTGGAGTTGAGTGCGAGGCGAACCGGCTGTCCCGGATCGTTGCGGTCGGGTGTAATCTTCAGCAACGAAGCAACGCGAGTTTCAT
This sequence comes from Parasphingorhabdus sp., assembly GCA_041740435.1. Taxonomy (GTDB): domain Bacteria; phylum Pseudomonadota; class Alphaproteobacteria; order Sphingomonadales; family Sphingomonadaceae; genus Parasphingorhabdus. The sequence continues at coordinate 110 of JBGSLY010000104.1, read as the reverse complement.
AGGCACCGGGACGCGCCATCAAAGCCCATTGCATCATGCTTTGGTCAACAACCGCAGGTGTCATGTCCTGCATCGCCATCAGCTTCGCCTCTTTCCAGCGGCCATCAAGC
>JBGSLY010000103.1:0-5364 GCA_041740435.1 Parasphingorhabdus sp. | reverse complement strand
GGCCAGCGTCACGAAATTGCCCGAGCGTTTCGACATTTTTTCCGGATCGCCATTGCGCAGCAAGCGGACCATCTGCACCAGTTTGACGTCGAACTTCGCCTTGCCGTCGGTAAGGGCGGCGACCGCAGCCTTGATCCGCTTGACGGTTCCGGCATGGTCCGCGCCCCAGATGTCGATAAGTTCATCGGCGCTCTGGCTCTTTTGGTAATGATAGGCAAGATCGGCCCCAAAATAGGTCCAGCTACCATCGGACTTGCGGATCGGCCGGTCCTGATCGTCACCAAACTTGGTCGAGCGGAACAGCGGCAACGCCACTGGCTCCCAATCGTCGAGGGTCTTGCCCTTGGGCGGCTCCAGTTCGCCGTCATAGACCAAGTCCTTGGCCCGCAGTTCTGCTTCGGCGGCTTGCGGCTTCCCGGCCTCATGCACCGCCGCTTCTGACGAGAAAAGGTCATGCCTTATGCCGAGCAGCGCCAGATCGGCGCGGATCATGTCCATCATCCGGTCCACGGTGAATTTGCGGATCGGTACCAGCCATTCGCTCTCCGGCGCGTCCAGCCATTGGTCGCCGAATTCCTTCGCCAGTGCGTCGCCCACCGGAATCAGATATTCGCCGGGATAAAGGCCTTCAGGAATATCACCAATGTCGCGGCCCAGCGCCGCTTGATAGCGCAAATGCGCCGACCGGGCGAGCACATCGACCTGCCCGCCCGCATCGTTGATATAATATTCGCGGATCACCTTGTGGCCAGTGAAGGCCAGCAGGTCGGCCAACGCATCGCCGACCACTGCTCCCCGGCAATGGCCCATATGCATCGGTCCGGTGGGATTGGCGGAGACATATTCGACGTTGACGGTAATGCCCTTACCCTTGTCCGAATGGCCATAATCCGGGCCTAGCCGGGCAATATCGGTGAGCTCATCGAGCAGCACCGCGTCGGCAACCCGAATGTTGACGAAGCCGGGGCCAGCGATGCTAACCTCTGCGACGTCGTCCAAAGCCGCGAGCCGCTCCACCAATTGTGCCGCCAGATCAGAAGGCTTCATGCCCGCAGCGCGCGACAGCACCATCGCGGCATTTGTCGACAGGTCACCATGGCTGGCATCGCGCGGCGGCTCGACCGTGACCGCACCGCGCGGCGTACCAGCGGCAAGGACATTGTCCGCCTCCAGCGTGTCGAGTACAGCGTTCAGATGCTGCTGAAATCTTTGAAAAACCATGATTAAACCCCAATGTAATCCGTGTGATCGCTCCCGCATGACGCGGCAACTTACCGGGCGTCATGGGGTAAAAATTATCGCGTCGCGTTGTATCGCAATTGTGCTTCGGTCAACTGGAAACCCACCAGCAGCTCAAAGGTCGATCGTGCGACGGCGGCTTTCACTTGCGGGTCGGCCATCGGGTCGAGCGCAGCGTCGGCATCGCCCGCTTTGCGCCGCGCGGTAATCCGCTCGACAATATCTTCTGGCAGGCGGGCGGCGGTGGCATCCAGATAGGACCCGGCGGTTCCCGATGCCTGAGCGCGGTACTGGCCCGGTGCAAAATTGACGGTGACCGATCCAACCCGCTTGGCCACAACGGCGGTTCCGCCCTGCACTACGGTAGAGAAATAGGGCAGAGTGACCGAGCGCGCACCATCGGGACGGGTGCGGCGGGCCAGCACGTCAAAGGTGGTCTCGGTATAGATACGCGCGCCTTCGCTGTTACAGGTCGAGCGGACATTGGTGATATTGGCGACAATGTCGATGTCCGCAGCATCGGTGCTGCCGACCGGATCGAACAGGGTGATATCGCCGGTATGATTGGGCACGCCGACCGCTGGACAGCCGGAGCGAATGACGCTGATCCCCACGCCGGAGGAGATATCGATTTCCCCGCTTTTGGCGCAGCCCAACAACAGGCTGGTTGCGACTAGCGGCAATATGATCCTCTTCAAACCCACTTGACGTTCCTTGTTCTGGTCCCGCTCGCTTCCACTTTACGCAGCGGTAGTTCGTAACCCCTTATCCTTGGGCATTGAGGGGTGCAACCGAACATTTACCGCACGCACGGGCTTTTCCTTTGCTCGCGATAGCCCTATTGGCAAGCATATGAACACAAGCCAAACCGAAAAACGCCGGATTCGATTGCTGGTGGCCGCCCCGAGAGGATTTTGCGCCGGGGTCGACCGGGCGATTAAAATCGTCGAACTGGCGCTGCAAAAATATGGCGCGCCGGTCTATGTCCGTCATGAGATCGTGCATAACCGCCATGTCGTCGACAGTTTGAAGGCCAAAGGCGCGGTTTTTGTTGAGCATGTTGATGATGTTCCCGACGGTGTCCCGGTGGTGTTTTCGGCGCATGGCGTTCCCAAGGCTGTGCCGGCCAAGGCGGAGAAGCGGGGACTGGATTATCTGGATGCGACCTGTCCGCTGGTTTCCAAAGTGCATCGACAGGCCGAACGGCATGTCGCGGCGGGCAAGCATATTATCTTTATCGGGCATCGCAATCATCCGGAGGTGATCGGCACCTTTGGTCAGGTTCCCGATGGCTGTATGACTTTGGTCGAGAATACCACGGATGTGGCGCAATTATCGCCCGAACAGCCAGAAAACCTTGCGTTTCTGACGCAGACGACCTTGTCGGTTGATGACACGCGGGACATTATCGCGGCGTTGCAGCAGCGGTTCCCCGGCATTATCGGGCCAAGGGGGGATGACATTTGTTATGCGACGTCCAACCGGCAAGATGCGGTCAAGGCGATTGCGTCGCAAAGCGATATTGTGCTGGTGATAGGCGCGCCCAACAGCTCCAATTCGCTCCGCCTGGTTGAAGTAGCCCAGCGTTGCGGCGCGCAATCCTGGTTGATCCAGACGGCGGCTGAAATCGACATGGCCCGGCTGGAAAATGCGAGCACAATCGGCTTGACCGCCGGAGCGTCGGCACCGGAGATTTTGGTATCCGATGTCATTGCGCTGCTCAAGGACCGGTTCGAGGTCGAACTGGAAGAGGTTGAGACCACCCGCGAAGATATGGTTTTCAAACTTCCCCGGGGGCTGGAAACAGCAGCCTGATGGCCGTCTATACCCGAGTAAGTGCCGAGGAGATCAGCGGATTTCTGGAACGCTATGATGTCGGTACGCTGACATCTGTCAAAGGCATTGCCGAAGGGGTGGAGAACAGCAACTATCTGATCGAAACCGACCAAGCGCGGTTTATTCTGACGCTGTATGAAAAGCGGGTCAATCCGGACGACCTGCCGTTTTTCATCGCCCTGCTCGACCATCTGGCGGCGCGCGGCTTGCCGGTTCCGCCGATGCTGGCCGACCGGTATGGGCAAAAAATACAGCATCTTGCCGGGCGAACCGCCTGTTTAATCCAGTTTTTGCCGGGCGTGTCGGTCAGCCATCCAACGGCGCAGCAGGCCTTTGCCACTGGTGCAGCGCTGGGCCGGATGCACGATGCCCTGGCCGATTTTCAGGGCCATCGCCCCAATAGCATGAACAAAGCCAGCTGGCATGCATTGGCCGAAGCCTGCGGCCCCGAAGCGCTCGATGCCATTGCAGAGGGGCTGGCCGACCGGGTATCGCAGGAATTGGTCTTTCTCGATAGCAATTGGCCGGTGTCCGCGCCGCAATCGGCCATTCACGCCGATTTGTTTCCGGACAACGTCCTGATGCTGGGCGATGACGTGACGGGCCTAATCGATTTTTATTTCAGTTGCACTGATATCCGCGGCTATGATCTGGCGGTCACCCACGCAGCTTGGTGCTTTAGCGAGGATGGGAGCCAGTTTTTGCCCCAGGTATCGTCCCATTTGCTCACCGGATATCGCCAGAGTTTTCCCGGTGCAGAAGACAGCGATGACCCAGCGGTGCTCTCGATCTTGGCGCGCGGTGCTGCGCTGCGGTTCCTTTTGACCCGGGCCTATGACTGGATCAATACGCCTGCTGACGCGATGGTAACGCGCAAGGATCCGCTAGCCTTTTTTCGGCGTCTGGAATTTTATGCCCGCCCGGAAAACCAGACGATTTTTGCGTCATGACCGAACTTCAGACCGTGCACATGGCAACCGACGGTGCCAGCAAGGGCAATCCCGGTCCCGGCGGCTGGGGCGTCATCATCCGCTTTGGCGAGCAGGAGAAGCGGCTGTCGGGCGGTGAGCCGGACACCACCAACAACCGGATGGAGCTGCGCGCGGCAATCGAGGGGCTAAAGGCACTCAAGCGCCCCTGCCGGGTCGTGCTATCCACCGACAGCACCTATGTGCGGGATGGCATTACTAAATGGATTTATGGCTGGCAAAAAAACGGCTGGAAGACGGCAGCGAAAAAGCCGGTCAAGAACGCGGATTTATGGCAAGAACTGCTCATAGTCACCGCACCGCACCGGATCGACTGGCAATGGGTCAAAGGACATAGCGGGCACGGCGATAACGACATTGCCGACCAATTGGCCAGCGATGCGGCCCTCTCGGTTGGCCGGGGGAGGATAAAGCTTCCTTAGAAAACCGAACAATCTAAAGTCTTCACGGCATAAAGCGTGCCGCCGCTTGTGCGGCAATCTCAAACGAATAAAGCCGAGCGGCAACATCGTGCATGGCGCAGCCAATAATGACCTCGTCAGCGTGCGTGCGCTCGATAAACCGGGCCAATCCCTCCTGGACCTGCGCGCGGGTGCCGACGGCGGAACATTGCTGGACATGAGCCAACATCGCCTGTGACGATGGGGGCAGGCCCGCTGCATAATCCCGCACCGGACGGGGCAGTTTGCCGGGGTTGCCTGTGCGTAGCGCCGCAAAGCTTTGCTGCATCGATGTGGACAGATAGCGCGCTTCATCCTCCGTATCTGCGGCATACACATTGAAGCCGGCCATCACATAAGGTGCCGCCAACTGTTCCGAAGGCTCAAACCGGCTTCGGTAAATATCCAGCGCTTGATCCAGCGCATCCGGCGCGAAGTGAGAGGCAAAGGCATAAGGCAGGCCCAACATCGCCGCCAACTGCGCGCCAAACAGGCTGGAGCCCAATATCCACAATGGCACCTTCGCGCCCGCGCCGGGGGTGGCCACAATACCCAACTGCGGGTCGCCCGCAAGCAATGCCTGCAGCTCCAACACATCGCGCGGAAACTGCTGCGGGTCGCTGTTCAGGTTGCGGCGCAGCGCTTGTGCCACCCTGCCGTCGGACCCCGGTGCACGGCCCAGCCCTAGATCGACACGGCCGGGAAATAGCGCCTCCAAAGTGCCGAATTGTTCGGCAATCTGGATCGGGCTGTGGTTGGGCAGCATTATACCGCCCGCGCCGATGCGGATGGTCGATGTCGCATGGCCAACATGCGCCAGCACCACGGCTGTCGCCGCGCTGGCTATCCCCGCCATACCG
>JBGSLY010000102.1:0-5130 GCA_041740435.1 Parasphingorhabdus sp. | reverse complement strand
GCCAGTTGCGGGTCGGATTGTCCCCCGGACAATCCTTGGGCATGCGGGGCATGTCCAACCGAAAACTCCTGCGCGGGAATACGGTGAAGTTGCAGTTATCATTTCGTCTCCACCACTCGCCGCACCGGAACCGGAATATTACAAATATCCGCGCCGCCCGCAGGGGTTATAAAAAACGGATCGCGCCGGTTGGCCCGTGCGTCGGCATAGCGGGCAAAGGTTTCGCTTTCGGTCGAAAGAAATTCATAGGCGGGCAACTCCGCCACCTCTCCCCCCATCCGCACCGACAGGATCGACGTGCGCTCCTCCGCGCTTTCATAAAAGCCGAGCGGCCCGGTCCCGCGCGGCAGCGAAGAGAGATGCTCGATCCCCTCAATCACCCGTCCGACCAGCGCGATATTGCGATCCAGATGCCGCGGAGCATGGCCGATCACGGTGTAAAGCTCCGCCCCCGTCCCGGTATCGGGCGACATCCCCCGCCCGACACCGACCATGCCGTAACAATGGACCGGCCAAGCCATATTTGACGCCTTTGCTAGCGGCCAACCACTCTTCAATGTCACTTCGCGCGCGTAAGCGTCAACACGCTGCCAAGGCACAGAATGTCCTTTACGTTCGGCTCCTGCAGCAAAGAAATCGGCAAGCGGCCCAAAGTTGCGGACAACCGGATTGGCAGCCCAATAGTCACTCTCCGCCATTACCGCTAACCCCTCCGGAAGCTTCTTCGCCTTCGCTGCATCCTCGCCATCGGGGTCGCCCCATTGGGTGACATAATTATCCTGCACCCGGACAATCGCGGTCCCGTCATACCATTTCGCCGCCGTCAGCTTGCGGATATTGCCCACCCATCCTTGGCTAAAGGGGGGCGGCATAAGCTGGATCACCACCCGCCGTGCTTTGCCTTTAGCATCGGCGGCAAGCTCCATCACCAGCAGGTCATCCGAAGCGATTCACCGCCATTCCTCCGCCTTGGCCGCCGCGACTATCTCTCCCGGACTGGGCGGCGGCGGAGGAGGATCGGCGGCCTGCACCGAAACAGGTAAGGCGCAGATGATCAAGGCGGACAGCAGCAGATGTTTTCTCATACGCGCACAATGCCAAATCAGCCCGCCTATGCCTAGCCCCTTGCGAAAGCGCCAACGGGACGCTAGGGCGCACCCTTCCCGACGCGGCGTCTGTGCCGCGCCAAATGCGGACACGTGGCCGAGTGGTCGAAGGCGCACGCCTGGAAAGTGTGTATAGGGGAGACTCTATCGTGGGTTCGAATCCCACCGTGTCCGCCATTTTCTGTTGATTTTATTGAGAAATTATCCGGAAACGGAACCTGTTCCCGCAATTGCTCCGATCTGGTGCTGGCGCGCAAAGTGTAAGCGATGCGCTCAATTTATCAGCCGGTTGGCGCGCAAACGGTCAACCGCAAGATCGATGAAGGCGCGCACCTTTGCCGAAGCACGTCGGCCTTCGGGGTGGACGATATGGATCGGAAGCGGTTCTTGTTCATAGTCGGCAAGCACGGTTTGCAAGTGGCCAGCGACCAGATGCTCGCCGATTTGGTATGACAAGACGCGTGCAAGTCCCCAACCATCCAGAGACGCGCGGATCACGCCGTCATAGGTGTTGCAAAATAGCCGGGGTTTGACAGAAACTTTAAGCTTCTGATCCAAGCCGAAATGCCAGTCCAGCGATGAGAAGGAGCTAGTCCCGGCAATTACACTATGCTGCACAAGGTCGGCGGGTTGCAGCGGAATACCGTGCGCGGCAAAATAAGCGGGAGCCCCGCAAACCACTTGCCGCACCTTGCCCACGCGAACCGCGCTTTGGCTCGAATCCGGCAAATGGCCGATACGGATCGCGACATCGATGCCTTCGTCGACCAGATTGACGACACGATCAACGAACAGCGAGCGGATGGTGACATCGGGATTTTGCGAGAGAAATTCGGTCAGGATTGGGACAAGAAACTGTTGCCCGAACATGACCGACGCTGTCACCTGTAGCACACCCGTCGGCCGGACATAGGAACCTGATGCGGCCGCCTCCGCTTCTTCGACATCCGCCAATATTTTTCGGCAATCCTCAAAATAGCGATTTCCAGCCTCAGTCAATCGGACAACACGAGTGGTGCGGGTGAAAAGCCGGGTCCCGATCTGATCCTCAAGCGCAGATACGGCGCGCGTCACGGCGGGCGGGCTCATGTGCAATTGTCGCGCCGCTTCAGCAAAACTGCTGGTCTCTGCGACTTTGACGAATGTCTGCATCGCTTCAAGTTTCGCCATCACTACCCCCTTTGCCGCTCTGACCGAACCTATGGTCCTGACCATCCTTCAAGACCACAATATTCCGGAAAATGGAATAGTCCTTTGACTTTTATCCGCGTTCAGTTTGCCCAGCCCTAGTTTCATAAAGGCGATGCAAGAGGCCCAGTACCCCCCTTTCACTGCGGCAGATGCATAATGGAGCTTATCTGATGAAACTTTACTACCACCCCCTGTCAGGCCACGCACACCGCGCACGGCTGTTTCTGTCCCTGACCCAGACCCCTTTCGAACTGGTCGAAGTCGATCTGGCCAAAGGAGCGCATAAGGCACCCGAATTTCTCGCGCTCAATCGCTTTGGCCAAGTGCCCGTGCTCGAAGACAATGGCACCGTGATCGCCGATTCCGCGTCGATCCTGATCTACATCGCCAAAAAGCACGGCCTGACCGAATGGCTGCCGTCTGATCCTGTTGGTGCAGCCGCTGTCCAGCGTTGGCTTTCGGTTGCTGCAGGCCAGATTGCTTTTGGCCCCGCCGCCGCGCGCTTGATTACGGTATTCGGTGCTGGCTTCAACGCCGACGAAGTGATCGGCCGTGCGCATGCCGTCCTAAAGAATATCGACGAAGAACTTGTCGGCAAGCATTGGATCATCGGCAGCGAACAGCCGACCATCGCCGATGTTGCGCTGTACAGCTACATCGCTCGTGCGCCCGAAGGTAATGTCGATCTCGCGGCTTACGCCAATGTCGATGCCTGGCTGAAGCGGATCGAGAATCTGCCCGGCTTCGTGCCATTCGTGCAAACCCCGGTCGGGCTTGCGGCAGCCGCCTGACGCTTATCGTCTGGGCGCTTTGACCAATACGGCCAGCGCCCGGACGAATTTATGCATAACGGAGTGTTCAACCTTGCCCGAACGAGAAAAGCCATGAACGCAGATTTTGAAATGCCGACAGCTTCGCCCTTCCACAGCGGGGAAGTAGAATTGCAGCGCGCGCTGGGTGTTGCCGAGCGAATGGAGCAATTTGGGCGGCGCGTGATCCGCGATCATATGCCCGATCAGCATCGCGATTTCTTTGAACAGCTGCCCTTCATTGTCGCCGGAACGGTTGATAGTGACGGGGATGTCTGGGCAACGCTATTGGCGGGCGAACCGGGTTTCATCCAGTCGCCCGACCCGCGACAGCTAAACCTGTCCGCGCCGATGGAACCCAGCGATCCAGCGACCAATGGCCTGCGCCAAGGCGATGCCATCGGCCTTTTGGGGATCGAACTGCATTCACGCCGTCGCAACCGGATGAACGGGGCGATTGGCGCCGTTTCGGAGCAAGGTGTCACTGTCGCGGTTGAGCACAGTTTCGGCAATTGTCCGCAATATATCCAAACGCGCGACTGGAAGAAGGTCGCATCGAAAGAGCGCATCGCGCCAATGGCCGAAAAATTTACAACCTTGGACGATGATGCCCGTGCGGCGATCAGCGCAGCCGACACATTCTTCGTTGCCTCCTATATCGATCTTGAAGATGGTCGTCGCCAGGTCGATGCGTCGCACCGCGGTGGCAAGCCGGGCTTTGTTCGCGTCTCCAAAGATGGCATGCTCACCATTCCCGATTTCGCGGGGAATCTGCATTTCAACACACTGGGCAATTTCCTCCGCAACCCGCGCGCGGGGCTGGTCTTTGTCGACTTCAACAATGGCGATATGCTGCACTTGACCGGCGTCGCCGAAGTCATATTGGACTCCCCCGACATCGCGGCCTTTCAAGGGGCGGAGCGGCTGTGGACCTTCACACCGACAAAGATCGTCCGGCGCAAAGCGGCCTTTCCTCTGCGCTTTGATTTTCTCGACTGGTCGCCCAATTCGCTGATGACTGGTGACTGGGAGCAGGCCGAGCAGCGCCGCAAGGCAGCCGAGCGTGGTTCCGCCTGGCACCCGCTCCGGGTTAGCAAAATAGTCGATGAAAGCAGCGTCATCCGCTCCTTCTATCTGGAGCCGACAGATGAAGCCGGGCTGATCTCCAATTTGGCGGGGCAGCATTTACCGATCCGGGTCCAGCCGGACCCCAATGCTCCTCCCGTGATCCGCACCTATACGCTGTCCTCCGCTGCCTCCGATGGACGCTATCGAATCAGCGTCAAGCGGGAAGGGTTGGTTTCCAGCTTTCTGCACGATACCATCGCTGTGGGCGATCTGATTGAGGCTCGCCCTCCTGCGGGCAGTTTCACCATCGATGCTGCCGAGCGCCGCCCGGCCGTGTTGTTGGCTGCCGGAGTGGGTATCACGCCGATCCTGGCGATGTTGCGGTATGTGGTTTACGAAGGCCTGCGGACCCGCCGGGTTAGACCAACGGTGGTGTTCTATGCAGCGCGCAGCAAAACCGAGCGCGCCTTTGACGATGAACTTCGTATGCTGACCGAGCAAGCTGGCGGCGCCGTAAGGGTTATCCGCATGTTAGAAAACGCAGAAGGCGCTGCGCATGGGACCGATTATGAAACCATAGGCCGGATCAACATGGACCTGCTTCGCGGTGTGCTTGGCTTTGACGACTATGATTTCCTGATGTGCGGCCCGCCGCCTTTCATGCAGGCTCTTTACGACGGGCTGCGCGGGCTGAACATTGCCGACCATCGCATTCATGCCGAAGCCTTTGGCCCCGCCTCGCTCAAGCGCCAGATCGACAACACAAATGCTGTCACACTGCCGCCAGCCGCGACCAAAGCGGTAGCCGTTGCCTTTACCTCCTCGGGCAAAGAAGCGCGATGGACACCGGATAGCGGCAGCCTGCTCGACTTGGCCGAAGCGCGCGGCCTAACGCCCGAGTTCAGCTGCCGGGGCGGCAGTTGCGGCACCTGCCGGACCAAGGTCTTGGCGGGCGC
>JBGSLY010000101.1:0-5284 GCA_041740435.1 Parasphingorhabdus sp. | reverse complement strand
GGCGCATGATTGCCGGGCAGCCATTCGGGATAGAGCAGGGTCAGCCGCCCCGATTTCGCCACCGGGATGGTTTGCCGCACCCGGAACACGCCCTGCCGGACGTCACGCGCATCGACCAGCAGCTTCATCACCCCGCCATAGGCGATGTCGCGCGGCGCGGGGATGGTGTCCTTGGGCGCGGTATAGACCGGTTTGCTCAAATTATCGGCCATCGCCGCCGCCGCGCCAGATAGCGACACAGCGGGCACGGTCAGGATCAGCAGGCCGAGGCCGGTCAGAAATTTGCGCATCTTGGTCCCTGTTCTAATTCCGCCGATACTATCGCGATAAATCGGGCGAGGTCCAGAGGATGCGTAACCGTTCGTCGCATATAGGTTCTTTCGCTTTGCCGCCGCCTTCGTTACAGCGCTGCCATCATGAGCAAGATCAAAACCCCCCAAGCGGTGCGCGGCACACAGGATATTTTCGGACCCGATCAGGAACGCTTTGCCCATGTCGTCGACACGTTCGAGCGCGTGCGGCGGCTCTATGGTTTCAAAGGGGTGCAGATGCCGGTGTTCGAACCGACGGCCGTCTTTGCCCGCTCGCTCGGCGAAACCACCGATGTGGTGGCGAAGGAAATGTACAGTTTCGAGGATCGCGGCGGCGATTCGCTGACCCTGCGCCCCGAATTCACCGCCGGTATTGCCCGGGCGTACCTGACCAACGGCTGGCAGCAATATGCGCCGCTCAAACTCTCCACCCATGGCCCGCTGTTCCGCTACGAACGCCCGCAAAAAGGCCGCTACCGCCAGTTTCATCAGCTCGACGCGGAGATAATTGGCGCGGGCGAACCAGCGAGCGATGTCGAATTGCTGTGCTTTGCCGATCAGCTGCTCAAGGAACTCAAGGTCGATGACGGAGTGACTTTGACCCTCAACACGCTGGGTGACGCGGACAGCCGCGACGCGTGGCGCTCGGCGTTGATCGCCTATTTCAGCGACCATAAGGCGTCGCTGAGCGAAGACAGCCAAGACCGGCTGAGCCGCAATCCGCTGCGCATCCTGGACAGCAAAGACCCGCGTGATCGCCCGATAGCCGACGCCGCACCAGAGATTGACGCGTATTTATCGGCGGAAGCGCAGGATTTTTTCGGGGCCGTGACCTCAGGACTCGATGCCTGCGGCGTCGCATGGACCCGCAACAGCCGCCTGGTCCGCGGCCTAGACTATTACCGCCACACCGCGTTCGAATTCGTCACCGACCGGCTGGGCGCGCAGGGGACTGCGCTGGGCGGTGGCCGCTATGATGGCCTGATCGAGGCGCTCGGCGGACCAGCGACGCCAGCGGTTGGTTGGGCGGCGGGGATAGAGCGGTTGGCGATGTTGGTTGGGGATGTGCCTTCCAAAGCGACAGAGTTGGCTGTTTTTGCGAGTTCGCCGGAGTATGACGATCTTGCCCGGAAAATATGCCGCATGATGCAGACGGGCAAAAAGCCTGTGCGCACTGAATTGATTTTTTCCGGTTCGTATAAAAAGAGATACGAGAAAGCTAAGAAATCTGGAGCCTGGAGAGGTTTGAGTATAGAAGCCCATTCCGGCGCGATTGCCGTTGCACGACTGCGAGACTTGAATGTTGACGGAGCAAAACCAGTACAAAAGAAGGCTGGTGAGATTCTGTCGGCGCATTTCAATTGTAAAGAGGCCACAATTGAGAATGCTCACTCGTGGATTCTGAATGAGATAAAATCTTGATCGTCTTCGCGCAAAATCAAACTACTTTCTGCGGTTCCAGCACGGGATGGACCCCAGCCTTCGCTGGGGGGACGATGGGGGTTGGCGGATCGCTTAAACTATTCCGTCGCCCCAGCGTAGGCTGGGGCCTAACCCGCCATCTAGCCGGGCGGGAAATTTTCGCACGAAGATACGAAGACACAAAGAGCTTTAGAATAATGTCTACTCCTTCTTCATGTCTTCGTGCCTTCGTGCGCACCCAATCTTCGCGCCTTCGCGTCTTCGCGCGAACAAACCATCCGGCAACCACCCCATGACCACCCTCTCCCCGCAAAAACTCGCGCAAATCGCGGCGCGGTTTGATGAGCTTCAGGCGTTGATGGCCTCGGGCACGCTTGACGGGGAACGCTTTGTCGCGGTGTCGAAGGAATATGCCGAGATTGAACCCGTGGCCGCTGCGATTGGCCAATTGAACGCCCTAGCGGACGAACTGGCGGGGTTGCAGGAGATGATCGCCGGGGACGATGCCGAGTTGCGCGCAATGGCCAATGAGGAAATCACCGGTGTCAAATCGGCGCTGGAGGCGGCGCAAACGGCGCTGGCGCTGCAATTGCTGCCCAAGGATTCCGCCGATGAAAAGCCCGCGATGCTGGAAATCCGCGCCGGGACCGGCGGTGATGAAGCGGCGTTGTTCGCGGGCGATTTGCTGCGCATGTACACCCGCTTTGCCGAAAATCAGGGCTGGAAGGTCGAGATGATCTCCGCCAGCGCGTCGGAACAGGGAGGCTTCAAAGAAGTCGTGGCCAGCGTCAACGGGCGCGGCGCCTTTGCCCGGATGAAGTTCGAAAGCGGCGTACACCGGGTGCAGCGGATTCCGGTGACCGAGAGCGGCGGGCGGATCCACACCTCTGCCGCCACCGTCGCCATCCTGCCGCAGCCCGAGGATGTCGATATTGGGATCAACGAAAATGACCTCAAAATCGACACCTACCGCGCATCGGGGGCGGGCGGGCAGCATGTCAACACCACCGATAGTGCGATCCGCATCACCCATTTGCCAACCGGGGTGGTGGTGACGCAGCAAGACGAAAAGTCGCAGCACAAAAACAAGGCCAAGGCGATGCAGGTGCTGCGCGCCCGGATTTATGAGGCGGAACGTGCGCGAATCGCCGGCGAAGAAGCCGATCCGCGCAAGTCGATGGTCGGTTCTGGCGACCGTTCCGAACGGATTCGCACCTATAATTTCCCGCAAGGCCGGGTGACCGATCACCGCATCAACCTAACGCTCTATAAGCTGCCGGAGATTGTTGCTGGCGACGCCTTGGGCGAGGTGATCGACGCGCTGATCGCCGAGGATCAGGCGAGCCGCCTTGCAAACATGAATGGCTGATACACCGCCAGATGCGTTGCCAGAAGCGCTGCGGACGGCGGCTGCGCGGCTGGCGGCAACGTCGGATACACCGCGATTGGACGCCGAAATCCTGATGGCGCACGCATTGGGGATGAGCCGGGGCGATATGCTGTTGCGGCAACGCGACCTCGCGGTTCCTGACGCCTATGCCGCGATGATCGACCGGCGCGCGGCGCAGGAACCGGTCGCCTATATCACCGGCACCCGCGAGTTTTGGGGGCTGGAGCTGCGTGTCAGCCCCGATGTGCTGATCCCGCGCCCCGATTCCGAAACCTTGATCGAGGCCGCGACAGGCCTGTATTCCCAAGATGCTGACATTCGCATTCTCGACCTCGGAACCGGTTCGGGCGCGCTGTTGCTGGCGGCTCTATCGCACTTCCGGCGGGCAAAAGGCATAGGCATGGATGCCAGCGCGGCGGCGCTTCGCGTGGCGGCGGATAATGCCGTGCGGCTTGGTCTGGCAGACCGGGCGGAGTGCATACTGGCCGACTGGCACAGGCCCGATTGGACAGACGGGCTCCACCGGCCGTTTGATCTTGTCCTTGCCAACCCGCCTTATGTCGAGGCCACTGCCGTGCTGCCCGAAGACGTTGCCCGCTACGAACCGGCGGCGGCGCTCTATGCCGGAGCCGACGGGATGGACGATTATCGCATCCTTGTGCCTGCACTTTGCAAATTGTTAAAACCTGGCGGCTATGCGGTATTTGAAACCGGATACAGTCAGGGCGGTGTCGTTTCGGCGCTGGCGGCGGAGCGCGGATGGGAGGCCAGTGTGCGCACCGACCTGTCGAGTCATGACCGGGCGGTGATTGTGGGACCTTTACCCTAGTGATTTTTCGCTTGGTTTTGCCGAATGAACTGGCTAGGGACGTGCCAGCCGCAGCTTTTCCGGCAGCTTTTTTGGGCGATACAGGAAAACGACTGCGCCGATCCCCAACCTTGACGCAACCGGCTTCGAATTGAACCGGCGCAAAACATTCGGGGTTTCGGTTTTAACACACACCGGACCATGGGCCGGTGGAACGCGAAAGATTCGTCATTTTTAACGCAGCAAGGACAGCAGGTTGATCAACAATCGTCAGGCCGGTCGCCGTCGTGGCCGGAACAACAATAATAATAATAACCGCAATCAGGGCAGTGGCCGCAGCGGCGGCTATGACCAGGGCAACCGGATCGACAACCGTGCGCGCGGCAATGCGGCGCAAATGCTGGAAAAATACAAGAAACTGGCGCAGGATGCACAGGTCAATGGCGACCGGGTCCAGGCCGAAACCTATCACCAATATGCCGACCATTATTTCCGCGTGCTCGCCGACAACCAGTCGCGCCGCGATGAACAGCAACAACGCCGCGACCGCGACGATTACCGCGAACCGCAATCGGCCGACGATGGTTCGGACGAGGCCAATCTTGATCGGGCTGATTATCGGTCCAATGACAGAGATAGCGATGAGAACGGTAATGACCGCGCCGAAAATTACGGCGACGAGAACCAGTATGAGAACGAAGACCGTCCGCAACGCCCACGCGGAAATGAACAGCGGCCCCGTGAGCAGCAGACACGTGAGCATCAGTCACGTGAGAATCAATCGCGCGACAGACAACCCCGCCGTGACAAAGAACAGCGGGAACGGAACACGGAAATAGTTGCCAGCGAAAACCAGGCGACCGAGCCAAAAGCGGAGAGCGCCCCGCGCCGAAGCCGCCGTCCGCAAATGGACCGACGCCCCGACAACACAGCTCATGCAGAAGGCACTCTCGACGCCTCGATTCTGCCGCCATCCATCTCGCTGTCCTCCGGTGAGGGCGTGAACGGTGCTGCGGACGCCGCCGCCAAGCCGGTTCGCAAGAAGCGCGTAACCCGCAAGCCGGCTGAGGCAGCGGAGGCAGCAGAATAAAATAGAAATAACAATAGGATCACCAAAAACTTCGTTCGCCAAAGAGTGGATATCCGCCTGATGGCAAACGTTGCGGGCTCTAGCTCGGCATCTCGCTCTATTATCGGGAATTTATCAATCCCTTGACCCCTTTGCCGCTTTTCATGATAAAGAACATATCATGAACAATAGCGATTCGGAATCTGTGATGAGAGCGATTCGCGCCTTGCCGGACGGGCGGGCGTTGGCTGCGGTGCGTCGGGTGCGGTGCGCGGCGGGTAATG
>JBGSLY010000100.1:0-4658 GCA_041740435.1 Parasphingorhabdus sp. | reverse complement strand
CTCATCGATGCCCTGATCGCCCCGACCCGGATCTATGTTAAATCGCTATTGCCGCTGGTCCGGGCGGGACAGATCAAGGCGCTGGCGCACATCACCGGCGGCGGGTTGCTGGAGAATATTCCGCGCGTTCTGCCCAATGGGTGTCATGCCTTTATCGATGCCGATGCCTGGACCCAGCCCCGGCTAATGGCGTTTTTGCAGGCGCAAGGGAATATCGAGCCACAGGAAATGGCGCGAACCTTCAATTGCGGCATCGGTATGGTGTTGGCGGTCGCGGAATCCGATGTTGCAGAATTGACCGCTGCGCTCGAAGCGCAAGGAGAAACCGTTACCCGTATCGGTCATATCGCCAGCGGCGTTAAAGGCTGCACCGTGTCGGGTAGCGCCGAGACATGGAGCGCGAAAGCGGACTGGAGCGCAACCCATGCGGGCTAAAGCCCGCATCGCCGTTCTAATTTCCGGTGCGGGCACCAATATGGCCGCGCTGCTTTACCATTCCCGGTTGCCCGATTGCCCTTATGAAATCGTGCTGGTCTCTTCGAACAATCCCGATGCCGAAGGGTTAAAGCTAGCGGCGCGGGAAAGCATCGCCACTTTTGTCCATCCTCACAAGGGATTGTCCCGCGAATCGCATGATGCGATCATCCATGATGCGATTGTCGCGGTGGAGGCCGATTATGTCGCATTGGCCGGTTATATGCGGATTTTGAGTGCCAACTTTGTGCGCCAATGGGAAGGCCGGATGCTCAACTTGCACCCCAGCCTCCTCCCCGCATATAAAGGGCTCAATACTCACCAACGGGCGCTCGATGCGGGCGACAGCCATGCAGGATGCAGCGTGCATCTAGTGACCACCGCGCTGGATGATGGCCCGGTTTTAGGTCAGTCCAAAGTCGCCATATTCCCTGATGATACCGCCGACAGCCTCGCCGCGCGGGTGCGAATCGCCGAACATCAACTCTATCCCCGCGTCCTGTCCGACTATGTCAGCCGCGCAACCTCGCCAGACTATTTGGTACAGCAGGTGCGGGAGCGGGCGTTCGCCCTGCCCGAAGCCGAAGAAACGCTGTCGCACGGCATGCCCTGCTTCGGCATCATCAAAGGCAAGAAATTCGCCTATGTCAGCATGGACCATCACAGCGACGGCAAAATCGCACTGCTAGTCAAGATCAGCGGCATCGAAGAACAAGCAATGCTGATCGACATGGACCCCGACCGCTACTACCGCCCCGCCTATTTCGGCGACGGCTGGATAGCAATCCGGCTCGATCTGGGCGATACCGATTGGGACGGCATCGCCGATTGGTTATCCAAAAGCTGGCGTGCGGTTGCACCAAGGAAATTAGCGGCGATGATGGATTTGGTCGGGGAATTTTGAGAGGGCATAAGAGGCTTGAATGCCCACCGCAATATCCTTATAGCGCATCCTGCCCCGCAGCACATGCTGCGTACGAGCGTCGGGAAGTAGCTCAGCCTGGTAGAGCACTGCCTTCGGGAGGCAGGGGCCGGAGGTTCGAATCCTCTCTTCCCGACCAATTTTCCGATATCAGATGATGTCCGGGGGACATCTTCCCGGAAAATTCCCAAGCGAAGCGCGAGAGGAGGCACGAACCGTATTAGGCTCTCCTAATGCAAGTCACCCCACCGCGACAAAGCCAGTCGCATCGCACTGCCTTATTTGCTAGTCATTCCCCATGACCGCAAACACTCCTCCGCTGCCTTCCGATTCCACCTCTGCCGCACGCGCCATATTAAAGGGGCTTCGCTCGATTATGGCCTCGTCCGGAAGCGCGCAGGCCAAGCTTAATCAGGTGGTGGATGTGATCGCCGAAGCTGTGTCGAGCGAAGTATGTTCGATCTATTTGCGCCGCGACGGGGTGCTCGAACTGTTCGCAACGCACGGCCTCAATCAAGAGGCGGTTCATTTGACACGGTTGGCGCTTGGTCAGGGCCTGACCGGCTATATCGCCAAAAACGTCGAAACCCTGAACCTCGCTGAAGCAACAAGCCACCCGGATTTTGAATATCGCCCGGAAACGGGAGAGGAAAAATTTCACAGCTTTGCCGGCGTACCGATTATCCGCAACCAGAGCGCGGTCGGCGTGCTTTGCGCGCAGCATGTCGAGCCGCATAAATATAGCGATGGCGAGATAGAAGCGTTTCAGACCGCCGCGATGGTGCTCTCGGAACTGATCGCCAATGCCGGCCTAATCGATCCTACGAGCAGCGCCCCAGATGCGCAGGTCAGCGAGGGTGCCGGGCACCTGACCGGTCTGCCCTTGGTCAAGGGGAAAGCCGTTGGCCATGCGGTATTCCATCAGCCACGAATCAAAATCGAGCATACTGTGGCCGAGGATATCGAGGCCGAGCGGCACCGGGTCTATTCGGCCTTTGACAAGATGCGGCTGCAAATCGACCAGATGGCGAAGCAGGCCGAATTTGGCGTCGGCGGGGAAATGGAAGAGGTTTTGGAAACCTACAAGATGTTCGCCTATGACGAAGGGTGGAGCAGACGGATCAACGCCGCCATCGACAGCGGCCTGACCGCCGAAGCCGCGATTGAGCGGGTGCAGCAGCACACTCGGATGCGGATGCGGCAGATTGACGATCCGCTGCTCGCCGACCGGATGCACGATCTGGAGGATATGGCCAACCGGTTGCTGCGCATTGTGTCGGGGCAAATGGGGACGGCAGCCAGCAGCGGATTGCGCCAGGATACCATATTGATCGCCAAAAATCTGGGGCCGGCGGAGTTGCTCGAATATGATCGGCGCAAGTTGAAGGGCGTTATCCTCGAAGAGGGTTCCTTGACCGCGCATGTCATCATTGTTGCGCGAGCGATAGGCATTCCGGTGCTGGGGCAAGTGCGCGATATCCGGCATGTTGTGCAGGAAGACGACCGGCTGCTGCTCAACGCCGATGATGCCGCGGTATTTGTTCGGCCCAATGCTTCGATGGAGCAGGCATTCTCGGCGCAACTGGAGATTACCCAGAAAAAGCGGGAGCAATATTCGGCGCTCCGCGATCAGGAAGCGGTTACCTTAGACGGGCACAAAATCGGCCTGATGATCAACGCTGGGCTGCGCGATGATATTGGGATGCTGGCGCTTACCGGTGCCGATGGCATTGGACTTTTCCGCACCGAATTCCAGTTTCTGGTCGCCGCCACTTTTCCCGGCAAACAGGGGCAATACCGGCTATACCGAGATGTTCTGGAGGCGGCGGGAGAAAAACCGGTTATTTTCCGCACCATCGACATCGGCGGCGACAAGCCCTTGCCCTATTTTCGCGCCAGCGAAACACGCGAGGAAAATCCGGCCATGGGATGGCGTGCCATTCGGTTGGGCATGGAACGCGATGCGCTAATGAAAATTCAGGCGCGCGCGCTGATAGAAGCGGCAGGCGGACGCGTGCTGAATGTCATGTTTCCGATGGTCGCTGAGCCATGGGAGTTTTTGCAAGCCAAGGCGATGTTTGAGGATCAGCGTCAATTTTTGATCCGGTTGCGCAAAAAGGTCCCGACCAAAGTCCGATATGGTGCCATGCTGGAAGTGCCCGCACTTGCCGAGGCGCTTGATATTCTTGCCCCCGAGCTCGATTTCCTGTCGATTGGCACCAACGATCTCACCCAGTTTCTGTTTGCCGCCGACCGTTCGCACCCGAAACTGGCAGAACGGTATAGCTGGCTAAGTCCTGCGGTCCTCCGCTTTATAGCCCGCGTGGTCGGACAGGCAAAATCTCTGGACATCGAAATAGGGGTCTGCGGCGAGATGGGCGGGCGACCATTGGAGGCGTTGGCGCTGATGGGGCTGGGCATTGACCGGCTGTCGATCACCCCTGCCTCGGTTGGACCGATCAAAGCGATGATCCGTTCCATGTCGCTGCTGGAAGTTCGGGAACATGTGCAGCAGGCCTTGGTCACACCCGGAAGAGAACTGTCAGCTTCAATTATGGACTTTGCCGCCGCACGGAACATTGAAATCGGCTAAAACGCACTCAAAAGTGCACTATTTTACAAGCCAGCGCGCATCGTTTGCATTGACATTGGTGCTGTGACATGTCTCTAACAGTATCCCGAGAAGCCGGGTCGCAAAATTCCGGCCAGAGGAGATAATTTTGGCCGAAGAAGACGTCACGGATGGTGGCCGCGTTGCTGCATTTGCGAGCATTGGCGCTGCGCTAAAGGCGGCGCGTCTCGGCCAGAACCTCGATATCGCCGACATTGCTAAAAAAACCCGGATTACCCAGCGGCATCTTGTTTCGCTGGAAGAAGGTAATTTCTCTACATTGCCCGGCAAAACCTATGTTGTGGGCTTTGTAAAAAGCTATGCCCGCGCGTTGGATATGGACGAAGTTGATTTCGGCAATCAAGTGCGGACGGCCTATGAAGGCATCGGAGATGAGGGATTTGCAGCCCCGATTACCGCTACAAATGATATTAGCGATCCGGCGCGGATGTTTCCCAAAACACTGGCATGGTCTTCTGCCGCTATGGTGGCGTTGGTTGTGGTTGGCTATCTGGTGTGGCGCAGCCTGGTGCTTAACCCCGCCACTATGTCCGACGAGATTGCCGAAGCGGTCGCAGCAGAAGAGGCCAAAGGTGCCACCGTCAGCGATCGCAAGACCGAAGCCGGTCCAGCTAATGACGGTCCGGTTGT
>JBGSLY010000099.1:0-5129 GCA_041740435.1 Parasphingorhabdus sp. | reverse complement strand
GGCTGCAGCGCGAACGGGACCGATGGCGCGGTCGATTTCAATATCTGCGGCCTCGTTCAAATAGCCGCGTGCCGCATCCAGATCGCCGCACTCCAAGGCGTCCTGTGCCGCCGCTTTGGCACTTGCCAGTTGATTGTCCGTGGCTTCGATAGCATCGACTTTGACACGCAAGGCAGCAAAATCCACAATGAATTGTTCCAGTCTTTTGACAAGATCGTCGTCTGAGGTCAGGGGCTCCAGACTAAGCAATCGAATCAGATGTCTGCGCAATTCTATCTCTGAAAAGGTTGCAAATTGTCTGTCTGGCGATGCTTCCATCATGGTTACCAGTTTGTTAAGCGTTTCATTGTTTTTGTTGATAGCATATTTGATTTCGGCGGTATCTTCCTTAACTTCGGCCAAACCGGCACCTATCGCCGAAAGCATATGCACTGATAGCAACTCGATGTAGGATGGGTTATTTAACGCTGTATCGAGGGCCGCTAAAATCATTCGTTCAGCAAATTCTCGGCCAAAGCCCGAATCCCGAAACATAGGTTCGCGTTCGGTAACTCGATCAAGGATAATCGCACAAGCCGCTGCCGGAAAAGGATTCCGATCGACCACCGCAGCGCCAAGCTCTTCCCGGCTGGGAATCGAATCGGCCAAATGGTCGGCCAGCGCCTTATCGGCTGCACCAAAGGCATCGCGCTCTGCTTCTCTCAGTTCTTCAATGGCAATCTGGCGAAGAATCGCAATTCGGGTGCGCTCCAAATGAGAGTCGGATTCAAGGCCATGATTGCTGCGCGCTTCGCCAAAGGCTCGAATTAGCCCTGCACCACCTATGACCGTTCCAGCGAATAGGCCCGCATCGATTTTTCCTAGTGCGAACGCCCCTAGTCCGCATCCTATGGCGGCCAATGATTCGAGGGATTTGAGCATATCTCAGCAATATTAAGATGAAAATGAATGAAATTCAACTATCCGCTATCGGATAATTCATGGGCGTTGTCGAATTCCAAGACAGTTGTTGCAGTCTACATTTAGGCACAAGCAATTTGCAACGACTCTAAATCAGGCTCAAGCTATCTAATTCGAGCGCCATTTGTGCCGGGCGCTCCGCCATCACCGCGAACATTTCATCGCCGCGCGCCGTCCTTTCCACGAACATGCTGGCGTTGATCGCCATGACGAAACCGGCAAAAGCGCTGCGGCGATACTGGTCCCAGAGCACCGCCCGGTCGACGACCGCGCCATGCGCCGCCATTTCCGCGATATAGAGGTCAATCAGCGCGCCTTCCTGCGCCCGCCGCTCCGCCGGATCGGCAAAGCTGGTGCCGATCAGATAGGCAAGATCGCTTGCCCCCAATCCGTGCTGACACGTCTGCCAGTCGACCGGAATCGCCTGATGACCGTCGGGGCTGAACAGGATATTGTCGAGCCGGAAATCGGCATGCACAATGCAATCGTGGGCGGGGGCATTGCCCATATAGGCGTCCAGCCGGTCGATCAGCGCGTCACCCATATTGAGGATATCTTCGCTCAGCCGCCCGACATAACGCTCCCGAAACGCGGCATAGCTGGCGGGCAGCGTTTTTAGAACGAAATCGCCATTGTCCGCGCCGTGATTGAGCCATGGCACATCGCTGAGCGCGACCCCTTTGGGTCGAAAGCTGTGCAGCCGCGCCGCCTCTCGTACCGCGCTGCGGATTTGTGGCATCGTGCATCCGGCCAATTGGTCGCCCTGCCCCGCCGGGGCCATGTCGGCGAGCAGCAAGGCGAACTCCTTTTCATCTCCGCTGACATCGGCGTGATAGCAGGGCGGGCAATTGACCGGGCAATCCGCGGCAAAGTCGCGGTACCAACCGACTTCGGTATCATAGAGGTGGAAAATCGCCGCTGCGCCCCGGCTGGTTTCGTCATGGCTGGGGCATTTGGCGATAAAGGTCGCGGGCGGGCCGGGTTCGGACCAGTCGCAGGTGAAGCGATAGCTGTCGCACACTTGCCCGGTACCCACCGGCGCAAAGCTGATATCGCGCAGGCTTCCCGAAGGCGCGGCAAACACCTGCTCCAGCCAGTCTTTGCGAAAGTCCTCGGGCCGGACCGGAAATCCCTGGCTCATGCCGCTGGGTCCAACAGGCCGGTGAGGCCGGAGGCGGCATGCGGTCCGATGAACAGTTGTTCGACCACGCCGACCCCGCGATGCTCCTTGCCATCGATGATCAGTACCGCATCGGCCAAGGCCTGGATATGGATATTGAGGATATCGGGCGCTGCATCAAAGCCAGGTTCGATCACGTCATGCCCAACCTCCAGTCCGCCATGGTCGAGCCCATGCCCCCAAACCGGATGCAGATAGCCCAAGCCCGACATGAAGAAATTGGCTGGGCGAGTGGTGATGACCAGCTTGCCGCCCTGCGGCGTATCGAGCCGCACTTGCTTGATCCGCCGCCCGCCGGGATGGTAATCAAGGTCGAGCGCGTCGGTGTCGAACTCAATATCCTCGCCTGTCAACGGCGCAATCACCTCGCGCCGGTTCCATGGCCGACCCTCGCCATCATCGTTGCTGTGGAAAAAAGTTGCATGATCGGAGAAGTTGATCGGCATCCACAGCCACCAAAACTGGCCGAAATTGCCGCCCGCCGGGGGCTGCGATTCTGCCGCGCCCACGCTGCGTATCCCCCAACTGCGGTCGCGGGTGCCGAGGAACTGCTCTGGCGTAACGTCATGGCGGATGCCGTCGACGCTGAGCCAGCCGGACCAGCATCCATTTTGGGTCATCCGGGTATAGTCCATCATCAACCGCGGCCCCAAACGCCGGATAAAGCGCGGTTCCTCTATCGGATCGTGCCGGACGGTGAAGGTCAGATCGGCGGTCAGCGGGCCGTCATTGGCGGCAACGAGGATTTGCAGGGTGTGAAGCGGTTCAACAATCCGAACCGTGATCGGCCCCACCGCCATATCGAGTCGCTCGCTGGCCAGATGTTTGGAGGCGCGCAGATTATACTGCCGCCCGCCCACCACCACGCAAAACGCCGCGTCCATCACGTCAAGCTGCGGATAGACCCCCAAGGCCGCCGCGAAAAACACCGTGCCCGACGGGTCATAGCCGTTGAAAAAATAGCGGTCGTAAAAATTCCGGTCCCCGCCCGATACCGCCATAGGTTCTGGCGTCTGGTGCAGCGGATAATCGTCACCCTTGGTCAACATGGCTTTTCTCTCCCTCGGGCTATCATGGCGCAGGACGATTGGCGGCGCAAAGCAAAAGATGACATAGTATCATTGGCTGTTCACCATTACTTCGCTATGCCCTTATCGCTATTGCGAACCAATTGCAGAGATTGTTGGAAAACGGACCAATATGCGGTTGAAATTTCGTAACAGCCAGCCTAGACTCTGCCAATAGTCCTTTATTTTTTCCCAACAGACAGGAGAACCCCGCAATGGCACGCACCAAAATCGCGCTGATCGGCGCTGGCATGATTGGCGGTACGCTCGCCCATCTGGCCGCGAAAAAGGAAATGGGCGATATCGTCCTGTTCGACATTGCCGAGGGGATTCCGCAGGGCAAGGCGCTCGACCTGTCGCAATGCGGCCCGGTCGAAGGCTTTGACGCCGCGATTACCGGCACCAATGATTATGCCGATATTGCCGGGGCCGATGTAGTGATCGTTACCGCCGGTGTCCCGCGCAAGCCGGGGATGAGCCGCGATGACTTGCTGGGCATCAATTTGAGCGTGATGAAGGCGGTCGGCGAAGGGATCAAGAACCACGCCCCCGACGCCTTTGTCATCTGCATCACCAATCCCTTGGACGCCATGGTCTGGGCCTTGCGCGAATTTTCCGGCCTGCCGCACAATAAGGTGGTGGGCATGGCAGGCGTGCTCGACAGCGCGCGCTTCGCGACCTTCCTTGCTTGGGAATTCGGCGTTTCGGTGCGCGATGTGAACGCATTCGTTCTGGGCGGGCACGGCGACACCATGGTGCCGGTCGCCAGCTATACCACGATCAGCGGCATCCCGGTCGGTGACTTGGTCAAGGCGGGCAAGTCTTCGCAGGAAGCCATGGACGCGATCATCCAGCGCACGCGCAGCGGCGGCGGCGAAATCGTTGGCCTTTTAAAAACCGGCAGCGCCTATTACGCCCCGGCGACCAGCGCCATCGCCATGGCCGAAGCCTATCTGGGCGACCAAAAACGCATCCTGCCGGTCGCCGCCTATGTCGACGGAAAATATGGTCTCAATGGCCTTTATGTTGGCGTACCCGCTATCATCGGCGCAAACGGCATTGAGGAAGTGATCGAAATCGCCCTGACCGACGAAGAAAAGGCCAATCTCAAGGTGTCGACCGACGCGGTTGAAGAATTGCTGACGGCATGTCGGGGCTTGGATAGCTCGCTGGCGTGAGGATCTCGCTGGTCATAGGCTTGGCATTCTTAGCTCTCGGTTGGCTTCAGGCTACGGCTTTTTTGCTGAGCAGTGCCGGAGTTGGCCTCCGGGTAGCGCAGACCGCCAATGTGTACAGCGCTTGGGGCGGTGTAGCTCTGGCTGTGACCGCCGCCATCATGCTCCTTTTTCACGAATTCCGCATCCACACGGAGAAGAACTAGATGTCCATCCTCGTCAACAAAAACACCAAGGTCATTACTCAGGGGATGACCGGCGCGACCGGTACTTTTCATACCGAGCAGGCGCTTGCCTATGGCACGCAAATGGTGGCGGGGGTGACGCCGGGTAAGGGCGGCACGACGCATATCGGCCTGCCCAATTATGACACCGTCCACGAAGCCAAAGCGGCGACCGGTGCGACCGCATCGTGCATTTATGTGCCACCGCCGTTCGCGGCCGACTCGATTCTGGAGGCGATTGATGCGGAGATAGAACTGATCGTCGCGATTACCGAAGGGGTGCCGGTGCTCGACATGATTCGGGTCAAGCGGGCGCTGCAAGGTTCCAAATCGCGGCTGATCGGTCCCAATTGCCCCGGTGTGCTGACGCCCGAGGAATGCAAGATTGGTATCATGCCCGGCAGCATCTTCAAAAAGGGTTCGGTTGGCGTGGTTTCGCGTTCCGGCACGCTGACCTACGAAGCGGTGCATCAGACAACGGCGGTTGGCCTCGGCCAGACGACAGCGGTCGGTATTGGCGGCG
>JBGSLY010000098.1:0-8187 GCA_041740435.1 Parasphingorhabdus sp. | reverse complement strand
CATCGGCGTCGGTCATGATGACGATCTTGTGATAGCGCAGCTTTTCGATGTTGAAATCATCCCGGCCAATGCCGGTGCCCATCGCCTGGATGAGCGTACCAACCTCTTTGGACGACAGCATCCGGTCAAAACGGGCGCGCTCGACGTTGAGGATCTTGCCCTTGAGCGGCAGGATCGCCTGATAATGCCGGTCGCGGCCTTGCTTAGCGGAGCCGCCAGCGGAGTCCCCTTCGACCAGGAACAGTTCGGACTTGGCCGGATCGCGCTCCTGACAGTCGGCGAGCTTGCCGGGCAGCGAGGCAATGTCCATCGCCCCCTTGCGCCGGGTCAGTTCGCGCGCCTTTTTCGCGGCTTCGCGGGCAGCGGCGGCGTCGATGACCTTTTGCACGATGCTGCGCGCATGGGCCGGGTTTTCCTGCAGCCATTCGGCGAGCTTGTCGGCCATCAGGCTTTCCAGCGGCTGACGCACTTCGGACGAGACCAGCTTGTCCTTGGTCTGCGAGGAGAATTTTGGATCGGGCAATTTGACCGAAACAATCGCGGTCAGTCCTTCGCGCATGTCATCGCCGGTCAGGCTGATCTTCTCCCGCTTCAATGCGCCCGAGCTTTCGGCGTAATTGTTGAGTGTGCGAGTGAGGGCCGAGCGGAACGCGGCCAGATGGGTGCCGCCGTCACGCTGCGGGATGTTGTTGGTGAAGCAAAGCACGTTTTCGTAATAGCTGTCGTTCCATTCGAGCGCGACATCGATGGTAATGTCATCGCGGCTGCCGGTAATCGCCACCGGATCGGGCATCAGCGGGGTTTTGTTGCGGTCGAGCCATTTGACAAAGGCAGCGATCCCGCCTTCATAAAAGAGCTCAATCTCCTTACGCTCGGCATGGCGCGCGTCGGCGAGCAGGATACGGACGCCCGAATTGAGGAACGCGAGCTCGCGGTAGCGGTGTTCCAATTTGTCGAAATCAAATTCGGTGATCTTGAAGGTTGCCGGGCTGGGGAAGAAGGTCACCTTGGTGCCCTTTTTCGGGCCGCGCTCATTGACCGGCGCATCGCCCACGACCGCGAGCGGTGCGACTGCATCGCCAAAGGCAAAGCGCATATAGTGCTCCAGCCCGTCGCGCCAGATGGTGAGGTCGAGCCATTCGGAAAGCGCATTAACCACCGACACCCCGACCCCGTGCAGGCCGCCCGATACCTTATAGGCGTTTTCGTCGGAGGTATTTTCAAACTTACCGCCCGCATGCAGCTGGGTCATGATGACCTCGGCGGCGCTGACGCCCTCTTCGGTGTGCATGCCGGTGGGGATGCCGCGGCCATTGTCCTCGACCGATACGCTGCCATCGGCATTGAGGGTGATGGTGATCAGGTCGCAATGCCCGGCCAGTGCCTCGTCAATCGCGTTGTCCGATACCTCGAATACCATATGGTGCAGGCCGGAGCCATCGTCGGTGTCGCCGATATACATGCCGGGGCGCTTGCGAACCGCGTCAAGGCCCTTCAAAACCTTGATGCTGTCGGCGCCATATTCGTTTGCATTGGGGTTTGCCGCGCTGTCGGGCAGGCTGTTTTTTTCCGGAATTTCACTCATCCGATGCCCTTAGACCCTGAGGCCGGAAAACCCAAGCAAAAGGCGTATTTTTCTGGCCGGATTTTACTCGCATTCGAAGGGCTCCCACAGCAATTTCGCCGCTGCGCATTGCAACGCGCCGCGCTTGCGCTACATCGGCTGGTATGAAAAATTTTCTTGTCGCCGCCGTATTGCTTTTGATCCCCGCCTGCTCGGATCGCAACGATGTGATGGAGGATCAGCCGGAGGCACAAAATGCCGAGCGCGCCAATGAACCGCGCGCCGATCGCCCTGTGAGCAGCCCCAGCGCCAAGCCGGTCCGGATCGGCGAAGGCGGCCCCCGCTTTGCCGCCTGTCAGGCAGAGGGGCGGGTGAGCGGCAATAGCGCGCTGGGCCTTTTCACAGCGCCGTTTGATGGCGCGGAAAGCATTGGGGACTTGAGCGAAGGCACGCTGGTGCACATTTGCACCCGCAGCCTTGATCAGCGCTGGATGGGTGTGGTGGTGCAGCCGAATGCCTCCGGAGATGACGTTGCTGCTCCCGTGAACTGCGGCGTGGGAACGCCGGTGCGATCAAAGCAAAACTACGCGGGCCCGTGCCAGAGTGGCTGGGTTGACGCGACCTATATCCGGTTGGTTGCCGAATAACGGCCTGTTCTCTACCCATCCAAAAAGAGGGCCCGGAATAACCGGGCCCCCGCTTTTGCATCGAAAACAGGACTGATTTCAGAAAACGAAATCGGTCGCGGTGATCGTGGACATATTGGTGTCGAGCAGGGCGATTTCGCCAAAGCCGCCAACATCGGTTTTGATCAACAGGTCGTCGGTGTTGCCATCGCTGTCGGCATCGGTCATTTCGAAGTTGAGATCGGCAAAGCTGAGGCCGGTGGCCGAGAGATCAATGCGGTCGGCACCATTTTCGAAATCGATGATGGTGTCAAAGCCCCAATCGGCGTTGTCGAACACGAAACGATCCGAACCAAGGCCGCCGGTCAGGAAATCCTGTCCTTCGCCGCCGTTCAGGAAATCGTTGCCGCCGCCGCCTTCAATGGTGTCGGTACCGGCACCGCCGTTCAGCCGGTCGCGACCGTCGCCAACGCCGCCAGCTACACCGGCAACATCGCCGACCAGCAAATCGTCGCCGTCACCGCCGTTCAGGGTGTCATTGCTAACGCCACCGTACATAGCGTCATCGCCGTCATTCCCGTTCAGGGTGTCGATGCCCGTGCCGCCATAAGCGATATCGTTTCCTTCACCGGCATCAATCGTGTCGCGTCCGGAATCACCGTATAGGGTGTCATCATCCTTGCCGCCCAAGATGGTGTCATTGCCGCTGCCGCCGAAGATCACGTCATTGCCTTCGTCGCCATTGAGCAGATCGTCACCAGATTGACCGTAGATCAGGTCGTTCTGAAATCCGCCGTTGACATCATCATTGCCGACACCGGCGAAAATTCTGTCTTCGCCTTCGCCACCCAAAACGGTGTCATTGCCGCCAGCGGAGTTAATATAGTCATTGCCTTGACCGCCGTTGATAAAATCACCACCAACATCATTTGCTAGGCGTCCGCGAGCAAATCCATAGATGAAATCATCGTTTTGGGTACCTATTAAAGAATCAACGAAATCTGTTCCATATAATATAGCCATGATTATTTATTCCTTCTGTCTGTATTTTGCGTTTGACTCGTATGGGGGAGAGTCGAAACCTGATTGACAGTCTTTTTATTACTCGTTCATGAACGATGTTACAAACATTAACGATGTTCCTTTACCGTCCGGTTTTGCCGGTGGGACAGGCGCTGGAGCCAACTGTTCGAATCTGGCGGAAACACGCCAAAATTCAAGCGATTCACCGTCCGCCCGCACACCCAAACATGCCCATGAATGGGGGGAAATGTCGATATTACGGCACATTAATTTTTGATTAAAAACGGCCTTTTTGAGCGTTAATAGGCCGGGAACGCGGCTGAACGACCCGTCGCTATGCGCTGTTGCGCCGCTATGGCACTCCGGGTGATTCTTAAAAGCTACCGCTTACCGTCAATCGGTAGATCAGGCCGAAAGTCCTTGCTCGGCTTTCGGTGATGGCGAGCGGTCCATCGCGCCGGTCGACATAAAATTCGCGGACGAATTTTTCTCTCTGCCCCAGCAGATTGCCCAGATTGGCGTTGACGGTCAGGCCGAACACATTCTTGTGCTCGACGAAAACCCAGGCATAGGGCCGGTCCGTATGAAAGCTGTTTGTTTGATCGAGCCGCAGGAAATCGGCGCGGGCATCCTGTTGCACGCCGCCGCCCCAGGCCCAGGCGCTGCCGGGCACATCGTGGCGCAGGGACACCTCATAATTATACTTCATCTCGTTGCCGATGGCGCGAATGTTGCCGAGCAGTGGATCCCGCAGCGCACTTTTACGCACTTCGCTGTCGATATCGAGCTTGGCCCCCTTCCAGCCCAAGGGGTCGAGCAGGAAACTCGCGACAAATTTCACGCCGTATAGATTGGCGCTCGGCAAGTTGCCCAAGGCCTCGGTCGTGGCAGTAATCGGCACCGCATCGACGATGTCGCTGATCTTCTCGCCATAGATATTAACCGTGGCGGAACCCCATGGCCCCAGCTTCTTGGTTGCCTCCAGTTCTGCGCGCCAGCTTTGTGGCGGCACCAGGCCGGGATTGCCCGCATTGCCGGTGTTGCTCGACACATCGACAGAGGCCACGAAATCGAAGAAATTGAGCTGGCCCACTTCCCGCGACAATTTCACGCTAAGGTCAAAAGTGTCGGAAGGCTTCCATGCCATCGACACCGACCCCTTAGGCCGGACAAAGGACCGGCTCTTTCCGCGCGTCCCGCTTTGCCCAATGGTACTATATTCCGCCCCGGCGGCGGCTTGCAGGGTCAGGGTGCTCGATAGCGGTCGCCCATAGGTGGTGATGAATTCGGCGCGCTTTTCGGTCACCTTGCTTGTTGCATCGGGCAAAGGAACTGGCTGAAAAACTCCGCCGGGATCCAGTTCCGAAAGCGCAGCGATGTTATCGAGGAAATTATATGCGCCTTCCAAAGAGACATTCCAGTCGCTGCCCCCCGACGTCTTCCACCCATATTCGGCGCGCAGAATCGATTCGCCCTCATCCGCCACTTGGTCAAAAATACTGCCGTTGGGCAGGGTACCGTCAGCGAATGTCTGGCCGAAAAAGCTGGAAAAGGCGCTGTGCTCCAGCCGCTGTAGCCCGATCAGCTTCAACCGCCCGCCGCCAAGCGCAAAATCATAATCCGCGCTGCCCTCGAAATTCCATTCGCGTTCGCGGTTGGTGTACAGTTCGAAAATATCGGGCGCACCCGTCTGGGTCCGGTCGGTCGCCACCGATTCGTTGAAATAGAACCGTTCATAGGCGAGATTGGCATTAAACACCGACCCGCCCGCGCTGGTCCGGTTATAGGCCGCGCTGATTTTGGGTCGGTCACCAGCATAGCGCGCGACCTCGTCGCGTTCGAACAACAGATTGCCGCGCCGGTCGGTTACATCCTCTGGCCCATCGACGCCGTTGCGAAAGGCATCATTGGCCAAGGCCAGCGTCAGGCTGCCGCCCGCCAGCGACGTGGTCAGCGAAGCCTCTCCCGCAAACCAGTTATTGCCCGCTTCGCGCCATTGCGGACGCCATTTGAAATTGCCACTGGTACCTTTTTCCTCTTCACTGGCGGTAACGACATTCGCCACTTGACCCGACAGCCCCGATATCGACAGGCTTGCTCCGTCAACAATCTCGACGCGCAGTACCGAGGCAGAGGAAATCCGGCTGAGCGTTGTCAGGGCATCATTGTTCTTACCGGAGATGCGTTGGCCATTGATCAGGATGTTCTGGCTCGCCTGTCCCAGCCCGCGCCGGCCATCATCGTTATCAGTGATGATAAATCCGGGAATTTGCCCGACGATGTCGAGCGCCGTGCGGGGATTGAACCGGGCGAACTGCGCCAGGTCATAAATCTGGCGGCCATTCTCGGTGCGCGGGGTTAAATCGCTGGACGTTGGAATTGGTGTTTGATCGGTGGCTTGTGCATAGAGCGCCGTTGGCATGGCGGCGCAAAGCCCGGCCATGACCGCAATCTTACTTACCCCAAGACAAGATTGGCGCACATAATCCTCCCCGAAATTTGCCAAGCGTTTCCGCTGCTTGACCCGAAGCTGCCTATGTTCGTCGGCGGCAAGGAGACAGGGTCTTTCGATAAACTACGCTTGTAGTCGGATGAACAGCGCTAGCCCGGAAACGGGCGCATTATTTGCGGGATCGCAGCACCCATGCCCCTGCGCCATTGGCCAGCGTATAGATAATATAGCCGATTACCCCGCTGAGCATACCGATACTGGCAAAGAAAAAGGCGGCAATCAGAAACACGAATTCCAGAATATAGCTACCATAGGCCCCCAAATACCGCCGCATCGCCCGCCGCGCCTCGCTGACCAGCGGGTGATCACTCTCCATCATTGCCTTTTGCATCGCAAAATTGGCCACGCCGAGGATGAAGGTGATAAACAGCAGCATAGCGAAGAGCATAGGGGATTTGGGAGAGGTTGTCAGCAGTGTGTTGCAGGCAAGGCCGATGCCCAATTGTTTGCTATCGCCTGGCGCTTGGCACACCGGTTCCTATCTAGAAGGTCTAATCGGGTGGATCGGGTCCGGGTGGATCGAACTATGACGGCATGGCGAGCTTTTATCGTTGGTATAATGTGCAGGATGTGTCCTCGCTAATTGCCGACAATGCCGCGATCAACGCGCAATTTCACCACCGCCCCGCTTCGTTACTGGAATGGGCAACGCGACAGGATTAGTCCGATCCCCGCGATCCCATGCTAGCGATCAGGATGGCGGGCCGGATGTCGGAAATGCGCACAGGTTAACCGAACCATTTTGCGACGGTACCGCACGGGTCACAAATTTGG
This sequence comes from Parasphingorhabdus sp., assembly GCA_041740435.1. GTDB lineage: Bacteria > Pseudomonadota > Alphaproteobacteria > Sphingomonadales > Sphingomonadaceae > Parasphingorhabdus. The sequence continues at coordinate 1,688 of JBGSLY010000098.1, read as the reverse complement.
GCGTTTCATTGATATGCAAATTCATGCCGGGTTCGACATTCGCTGCCACGAGCAGCTTTAAAAAAGGAATCTAGAGCGGTAATCTGATTCAATCAGAACGCTGACCGTTTTATCGACGAGCAAGCGCGTTTACGCGTCGAAGCACGGACTGCTCTGATAGCAAGGTTCCGATAGGTGCCGGAAATCTGCGCCGCCAGTTGGGGTGCTCGCTTGTAGTACCCGGCAGATTGGGCTGCTCAATGTCGCCCAGCAGATCTTCGAGCGGCGCGCTGGCCAGATAGGCTGGCGACCGGGCGATATGGCCAAGCGCAGCCTCTACAACCGGACCGGGTTGGTCGGGCGGTGGCCGGTGCTCCCCATGGCCAATGGTGGACCAGAGCAGGCCCCGGTCCCAATCGCGGATCGCATCCGCTTTTGCCCGGTCGACATCCGCTGGCAACCGGCCCAATTGCTCTGCCCAGTCGAGATCGCGCCCAGTCCACCACCCGGCGACGGTGGGCGTATCGTGCGTGCCGGTCATCGCCACGCAATTTTGCGGATAGTCATGCGCGCCAATGAAACCGTGATCGACCGCTCGCTCGAACCATAACACGCGCATGCCGATGATGTTGCGTTCCGATATTGCTTGGGTAAAGCCAAAGGGGCTAGTGCCCAGATCTTCGGCGATGATCAAAGCCGAGGCGCGGTGCGCTTCCAGCGTCACCAGCCGAACCAGATCGAGAAACGGATATTGGAGATAGGCGCCTTGCGAGGAGTCGCAGCCTTCGGGAATCACCCATAGCCGGGCCAGGCCATAGGCATGATCGATCCGCAAGCCGCCCGCCGAACGCAGCCCCGAGCGTATCATAGCAATCCACGGCTGGTAGCTACTGTCCCTCAGACCATCAGGCGAAAAGCCCGTAATCGACCAATTTTGCCCCAGCGGGCCCAGCGGGTCGGGCGGCGCGCCAATGGTTAGCCCGTTCAACATGGCATCGGGCATCGACCAACTGTCGCTGCCGCCACTATGCACGCCAACGGCAAGATCGGCGATCAGGCCAATCTCCATACCGGCGTCCTTTGCCGCCCGTTGCGCGGCATCCAGCCCTTCGCGGGTCAGCCATTGCGCGAACAGGTGAAATTCGACCTCCGCTGCATGGTCCTTGGCAAACTTCGCCACAGCAGCCCCTTGGGGATCGTGGAAGGCGACGGGCCAATCGCGCCAGTCTTTGGCGCCGCCGGGCTGAAAATGACAGTGCAGCGCATCAAACACCGCATGCCGGTGCATCGCCGCGCCTTCGGCTTTTCCAAACTGCGCAATTCGCGCCTTTTGCGTGGGACTGAGGCCGACAAAGCACTTGCGCAATGCGGTCAGCCGGGCGGGCAAGGCGGTCGGCCAGTCGATCAGGTCCGGCGCATCCTCTTCGGGCAGCATCGGCAGATCGACAAAGGCCGGATCGCCAAGCACCGGGTCCAGGAATGTTCGGCTGGAGGGTGAATAGGGGCTGTAGTCCGCGCCGACGCCCGGAAACAAAGCATGGACCGGATTGATCATGATCGCATCGCAGCCATGCCGACCCATATCTCGTGCCAGATCGGCCAGTTCGCCCAATCCGCCAAATGCGCGCGGAACCGCGCCGCGCAGGGCGGGTATCTGGACCGAGGTTGCCGATATGCGGCGCGCATGCTGCGCAGGAAGCGGACAGCGC
>JBGSLY010000097.1:0-2265 GCA_041740435.1 Parasphingorhabdus sp. | reverse complement strand
CTTGCTGCTTGCTGCGCTCGGTTTGAGCGTCGCTGCGGCACCTGCGCATGCCCAATCGCAGACCGGCGAAGCGCAATCGCTGATCCTCGAAAAGCTGTCGGTGGTAAACATTGCACCGCTGCATTTCGGGACACTGGCGCCCGGCTTGACTGGCGGAACGGTGCGGGTGCGCGGCAAAAATGGCAACAAAAACGTCACCGGATCGGTCACGGCGCTTGCCGCTGACCACAGCCGGGCGCAGTTTCTAACCTACGGCGTAAAAGGCTATTTCGTCAACATATCGACCAGCGCCCCGCCCACCCTGACCCGCGTGGGCGGCACCGAAACCATGCAGGTGTCGGCGCTGGATATCGGCGGCCCCCCAGGTCGCGGGATTGGACAAAGTGGTATCCTGCCGATCAATGTCGGCGGAACACTGCAGGTAAGCGGAAATCAACAGGGCGGCACTTATGTCGGGACCTTTACTTTGACCGTCATTTACCAATAGCCGATCACTGCCCGCACAGCTTGCATCGGACTCTAACCCTTGCTATCGACCCGGCCATGAAGACCGCTCCCGAAACCGTAAAAACCTCCAAGCACCGCGTATCTTGCGACGGTGCCAGCGATATTCCGGGCGGCGCGGCGCTGGGCCATCCCCGTATCTGGCTGGAAATCGATGACAAGGGCTATGCCCAATGCGGCTATTGCGACCGCCGCTTCGTCCTGTCGGGCGGGCCAGCAGATATTGCCGAACCGGCGTAAAAGCCCTCTGGTACAGCCGCGATTTGCCCTTATATGGTCGTTATGACCTATGTAACCGATCCGCGCGACTTTCTTTACAAAACCGATGGCCTTGATCCGGAGCGCGCCAAGCGTTTGACCGCCGATGCGCTCACCAAATGCGATGATGGCGAACTGTTCCTGCAATACCGGGCGACCGAGAGCTTTGTTTTTGACGACGGCCGCCTGAAGACCGCCGATTACAGCACCGATTCGGGCTTTGGCCTGCGCGGTGTGTCGGGCGAAATGACTGGCTTTTCCCATTCCAACGAGATTAGTGAGAGCGCAATCCGCCGCGCCGCACAGACGCTGCAACTGCTCGATCCGGCTGCATCGTCGCTGGCCCCGCCGCCGGTGCGGACCAACCGCCACCTTTACGGCGATGCCAATCCGCTGGAGCTAATCCCGTTCGCCAAGAAGGTCGCGCTGTGTCAGCAGATCGATGCCGCCGCGCGCGCACGTGACCCCCGGGTCGCTCAAGTCTCGGTCGGCCTGTCGGGCAGCTGGAGCGTGGTCGAGATCGTCCGCCCCGACGGCTTTGTCGCCACCGACATTCGGCCCTTGGTCCGCCTCAACGTCTCTATCGTTGCCGAACAAAGTGGACGGCGCGAAACCGGTAGCTTCGGCATGGGCGGGCGCTATCTCTACAACCAACTGTTTGAAACCGCCAGTTGGGACCGGGCGATTGATGAGGCGCTGGCACAGGCGCTGACCAATTTGGAATCGGTCGATGCCCCGGCGGGCGAAATGACCGTGTTGCTCGGTCCCGGTTGGCCCGGTGTGTTGCTGCACGAAGCGGTCGGCCATGGGTTGGAGGGCGATTTCAACCGCAAGGGGACCAGCGCCTTTTCCGGCAAGATTGGCCAGCGCGTAGCCGCTCCCGGCGTGACCGTGGTCGATGACGGGGCGATTGCCAATCGGCGCGGCTCGCTCAGCATCGACGATGAGGGCACGCCGACGCAGGAAAATGTCCTGATCGAGGATGGCATCCTCAAATGCTATATGCAGGACCGGCTCAACGCACGGCTGATGGGCGTTCCCGCGACCGGCAACGGGCGGCGCGAAGATTACGCCCACGCGCCAATGCCGCGCATGACCAACACCTTTATGCGCGGCGGCAATGACGATCCCGCCGAGCTATTGTCACGCGTCAAATCGGGCATTTTCGCCAAAAGCTTTGGCGGCGGACAGGTCGATATCGTGTCGGGCAAGTTCGTATTTTCCTGCACCGAGGCGTATAAGATTGAGAATGGCAAACTCGGCGCTCCGATCAAAGGCGCGACGTTGATCGGCGACGGCCCGACGGTGCTGACCAAGGTCATCGGCATCGGCAACGATATGGCGCTCGACGAAGGTATTGGCGTGTGCGGCAAAGGCGGACAAAGCGTCCCCGCTGGCGTGGGACAGCCGACTTTGTTGGTCGAGGGGTTAACCGTCGGCGGAACAGCCTGATAACTCCACCCAAACAATATTCGTTTTCTTGACCACTTCATTGTGCTATCG
>JBGSLY010000096.1:0-5260 GCA_041740435.1 Parasphingorhabdus sp. | reverse complement strand
ACCATATCGCATCAAAGTACCCAACGCTGCTAAGATAAACTCTTGGCACCGCTTGCAGTGCCAAAACACCCTGTGATACGCGGCCCATAGGGGGCAGACTGTGGGACGCAGACGGGGTGAAAATTTAGGCCGGACAATCGCGGCCTTTCTCATTTTTGCCGGAATGGCGGTTCTCCTGCGCTACGTGTATCAGCAGCCGGAACCGATTTTGATCGATGGTGAAAAGGTTCGCGTCATCGATGGCGACAGCTTTGCCATTGGCCGCGTCCAGTATCGGATTGATGGCATTGACGCCCCCGAATATCGGCAAAGCTGTGCCGATCTAGCCGGACAATCTTGGGCCTGCGGCAAATCCGCCCGCACGGCGTTGGCCGCAATTCTTGGTGCGGACTATTTTTCCTGTATCGGAAACGCCAAGGATGATTTTGGTCGGCGCGTGGTGACCTGCAGCGACAGCCGGGATCGCGATTTAGGTGCCGCAATGGTAAGTTCAGGCATGGCGGTATCGAAGGAGTTTTTCGGCATCGCTAGCTATGGCGAGGAACAAGATGCCGCCAAAGCGGCGCGCAAGGGTCTATGGCAAGGCACTTTCCAATCCCCACAGGACTGGCGCGCAGCCCATCCCCGAAGTACCGACAAATAGTCCGAATTGTTGATTGCGACCCCGGTTTTTTTCCGTCAAAGCGAAAAAAAGAGGATGCAACGTGGCCGAAGATCCGAAACCCAATATTTTTTCAGAGATTGTCCGTCGCGGCTCGATCTTGATCTATAAATGGAACGGCTGGACCGCTCAGCAAGTCGCGCCACCGCCGCGCAAATGCGTGATTATCGCGGCGCCGCACACCAGCAATTGGGATTTTGTCTATTTCTTTGGCCTGACCCATAGCCTGAAATTCCGATCCTATTGGATAGGCAAGCAAAGCCTGTTCAAATGGCCTCTGGGGCCAATCTTGCGGCGTATGGGCGGTATTCCTGTGGACCGATCGAAGTCACAAAATATGGTCGAAGCGATGGTGGCAGAGTTTAACCGCCGCGACGATTTCATCCTGACCATCCCGCCCGAAGGAACGCGCGGCAAAGTCCGGCAATGGCGAACGGGCTTTTATTATATCGCGCTCGGCGCGGGCGTACCGATTGTCTGCGGCCTGATGGACTATGCCAAGAAAAGCGGCGGCCTTGGTCCCGCGATCATGCCGTCCGGCGATTATGAAGCCGACATGGCGCAGGTGTCCGATTTGTATAACAGCGTCACCCCCAAATATCCGGAACTGGCGCTGAAACATATTGTCGATCCCGATGCGGAGAAAAACTGATGCTGCTCGCCAACGACTTGTTTGAAAATTTCGTCATTCTGGTGATCATCATGCTGGTACTCTGGGGCATTTCGGTTCGCATCCGCGATGTGTCGTTTATCGACAGTTTCTGGGCTTTTGGAATGGCGATAATGGCGGGCCTAGCGATGTTGCAAACCGATGTGCATGGCCCGCTGGGCTGGGCAATTTTTGCAATGACCGCGCTATGGGGAGTGCGGCTGGGCACCCATTTGTTGCTGCGATGGCGCAAAGAGGGTGAGGATCCACGCTACAAAAAGATCATCGGCGGCACGATGCAGAAAAAGGGCTGGAGTTTTGCCAAGACCGCGCTGCTCAAAGCATGGGTTACACAAATTCCGCTGCTGTTTCTGGTCTGCCTGCCCGCGCAAATCGGGATTATTTTGGCCGGGGAAAGCCAACTTAATACTGTGGCCCTTTTGGGGCTGCTCATCGCCCTGATCGGTATCGGTTTCGAGAGCATAGGCGATGCGCAACTGAAGGCGTTTCGCGCCAATCCTGCCAATCATGGCAAGGTGCTCGACACGGGACTATGGCGCTATACCCGGCACCCGAATTATTTTGGTGATGCCTGCGCGTGGTGGGGCATATGGCTGATGGCGGCGACCACGGGATGGCCCGCATGGGTCGCCATTGTTGGCCCGGTGTTCCTGACCTTTACCCTCACCAAGTGGAGCGGTAAGCCGCTGCTAGAATATTCCTTACGCAAGAACCGCCCCGATTACGCCGCCTATATTGACCGGACATCGGGATTTTTCCCTTGGCCTCCGAAGCGCTAAGGTACCGCGTTTCTATTCTGTTTGTTGCGCGGTCCGAACAGCGCGCTGCCAATGCGAATCGCGGTGGCCCCCAGCATGACTGCGGTTTCAAAATCGTCGGACATGCCCATCGATAAACCTGTCAATCCTCGCTCTCGCGCCAGTTTGGCGAGCAGGGCGAAATAGGGGGCCGCCTCTGTATTGGCGGGCGGCACAGCCATCAGCCCAACAACAGGCAATCCAGCGGCCAGCGCCGCGCCGTGTAAATCCGTCAGGTCCGCTATAGCAAAGCCGCCTTTTTGCGGCTCCTCGCCAATATTGACCTGAAGATAGCAGGGCAGCCAGCGGTCCTGCGCCGCCATTGCTTTACCAAGCGCCGTAACCAGCGAGGGCCGGTCGACCGAATGGATTATGTCAAACAATCCGACCGCATCATCCGCCTTGTTGCTCTGCAACTGGCCAATCAGGTGCAGAGTGATCCCCGGATATTGCGCCCTCAAATCAGGCCATTTGCTTTGCGCCTCTTGCACCCGGTTCTCGCCAAACTGGCGCTGTCCGGCAGCGATCAGCGGCCCTATCTCTTCGGCGCTGCGGGTTTTGGACACTGCAATCAGCGTGACATCTTCGGGTTTGCGACCAGCCGGCTTGGCTGCCCCTGCGATTTGTTCGCGGATCAGGGTCAGCCGCTCGGCTGGCGTCATGGTCGCATCGGGACGGCGCAGTTTTTCTTCAAATTTATCCATCGACCCCGCTATAGGCAAGCGGATGCGCGCAATCCAGCCCCGAAACCTGCCACAGCTCTGGTTGATGACAGACGCCCGCAATGACGAGCATTTGCTGAGAGCTATTGCCCGTTTGCCACGCGGTAGCGGGATTATCTTTCGCCACTATCATCTGCCACCAGAAGGACGCCACCGCCGCTTTTGCGAAGTGCGGATCGCAGCGCAGCGACGCGGCCACGTATTGCTCCTCGCCGGTCCCATTCGGCTGGCTCTGCAATGGTGCGCCGATGGCAGTCACAATCCGCCGGATCGCCCAAGCCATGGCGGCGCTATGATCCGCAGCATGGCCGTCCACAATGCCCGTGAAATGCATCGCGCGCATGCGCAACGGGTGCAGATGGTGCTGCTATCGCCTATCTATTCGACGCGATCGCATCCCGGAAAAGCGCCGCTCAACCGCTTGCAAGTCCGTCGGCTCATCAAACTTAGCAAGGCATCGGTCATTCTGCTCGGAGGCATGACGCTACGCAGATTTACGTGCTTCCGGTCGAGCGGTGCGAAAGGCTGGGCAGCGATTGACGGGCTTTCGGGCTAGCCGGTAACCCTATTTGCCAGTCCAGTTGCCGGGCCGTTTTTCGATAAACGCCTGCATCCCTTCCTTCTGGTCCTCGGAACCGAACAGGCCATGGAAAAGCCGCCGTTCAAAGACCACGCCCTGTTGCAAATGGCTCTCGAACGCGGCGTTGACCATTTCCTTGGTGGCGATGGTCGCCAGCGGGGCCATGCCCGCGATGACATTGGCGGTTTTCATGGCTTCCTCGATCAGGTCGGCGGCGGGCACGACGCGCGCGACCAGTCCGGACGCCTCGGCCTCCGCCGCGTCCATGTTGCGGCCGGTCAGGCACATTTCCATTGCCTTGGCCTTGCCAATCGCCCGGGTCATCCGCTGCGACCCGCCCATTCCGGGGGTGACAGCGAGCTTAATCTCCGGCTGTCCGAACTTGGCGCTGTCGGCGGCGATAATAAAATCGGCCATCATCGCCAGCTCGCACCCGCCGCCCAAAGCATAGCCTGCGACGGCGGCAATCCACGGCTTGCGCGTGGCGACCACCGCGTCATACCCGGCAAAGAAATTGCTGCCGTACATATCGGCGAAGCTTTGGCTGGCCATTTCCTTAATATCGGCGCCTGCGGCAAAGGCCCGCTCGCTGCCGGTGATGACGGCGCAGCGTTGGCTGGAATCCGCGTCATAGGCGGCAAAAGCGGCGGTCAAATCGGCGAGCACCTGGCTGTTAAGCGCGTTCAGCGCCTGCGGCCGGTTGAGCGTGATCAGTGTGACCGCACCGCGGGTTTCAACCAGAATTGTTTCATAGCTCATAGCGGTTTCCATTCTTCTTTGGCGGGAAGGGGGGCAAAGATGCTGTTCAGCAGGTCTTCGCTGACCTCTTCCGGGGTGGCGGGGTTCCATTGCGGGGCATTGTCCTTGTCGACTATCACCGCCCGGACCCCTTCGATAAAATCGTGCCGGGTCAGCACGCGGGCACCGATCCGGTATTCCATCCGCATTTCATCGGCAAAGTCGGTGAATTTCGCCCCTTCGGACAGTTGGCGCAGCGCGACCTTACACGTTTGCGGCGATTTGGTGCCCAAAGTGTCGCGCTCCTTCATCGCCCAATCGCCGCCATCGGCGTCGAGCGCGGCCCGAATCGTCTCATAGCGGTCGGATGCGAACAGCCGGTCGATCTTGTCGATATTGTCGGTGATCCGCGCGTGCGGTGGGGTAACCGACAATTGCCCCAAAATGCCCTGAATCCGATCGGGATGCTCGGCAATCCGTTGCTTGGCCTCGGCCAGATGCTCGTGCGGCAGATAATGGCTGGCGAGACCCACCGCCAAGCACTCCGCCCCATCAAGCCGTGCGCCGGTCAGCGCCAAAAACTGCCCCAGCCGTCCCTCCAGCCGCGACAGATACCAACCGCCGCCGACATCGGGAAACAGGCCAATGCCGGTTTCGGGCATGGCAAAGCGCGTGTTTTCGGTCGCGACCCGGAATTTGGCGGGCTGAGAGATCCCGACGCCGCCGCCCATGGTGATGCCGTCCATAAAGGCGACAATCGGCTTGGGATAGGTGAACATCAGATGGTTGAGCTGATACTCGCGGTAGAAAAAGGCCCGGCCCTCCTTGCCATCTTTCTTGCCCGATTCCTGCAACATCGCGATATCGCCGCCGGCACAAAACCCGCGCCCTTCGCTGTGATCAAGGGTGACGGCCTCCACGCTATCATCGTCCCGCCATGCCAGCAGCGCGTCAATCATCGCGTCGCACATGGCGTGGTTGAGCGAATGGATGACTTTGGGCCGGTTGAGGCTAATCTGGCCAATGCGCCCGGTTTTTCGGGTCAAAACTTCGTCGGTCATGGCGATTCGGGTCCCTGTTATTGCCCTTGCG
>JBGSLY010000095.1:0-2338 GCA_041740435.1 Parasphingorhabdus sp. | reverse complement strand
GGAGCCGCCGCCCCAGATGACAACCGGGCCAGTACCGCCGCGATGGCGCTTTCCGCCGCTGCTGGGAACGACAAAAATGAAGATAATGAACAAGACGATCAACCAGAATATAATCCCGCCCCAGCCGCCGCCCTCTTCTTGCGCCTGTTGGTCCACCTGCTGCGCATAGGCGCGGGCTTCGTCCTCGGGCAGCGACAATTGGGTGACCAGAGCATCAATCCCGGCGGCAATACCTGCTGGCATATTGCCTTGCTTGAATTCCGGAATGATGGCGGTTTGAATAATCGTGCTGGACAGTGCATCGGTCAAAATGCCCTCTAGCCCATAGCCAACTTCTATCCGCACCTGTCGATCATTGGGCGCAACGATCAGCAGGGTGCCGTTGTCTTTTTCCGCTTCCCCTTTGCCATCTTGGCCGATCGCCCATTCGCGGCCCAGCCGGTAGCCATAGTCAGCAATGTCATAGCCCTGCAAATCGGGGATGGTGGCAAGCACCAATTGCCGTCCGGTTTGCTGCTCGAGCGCCTCCAGCTTTGTGGTCAGCGCGGCTTCATCGATGTCCGACAGGATATTGGCAGAATCGACGACCCTTCCGGTCAGTTCTGGGAACGACTGCGCCTGCGCCGCGCCGCCGATTATCATCAGCAGTGCGGACAGGAACAGCCTCAGTTCAGCCGTCCACGAAGTTAGGCTGCGGTTCACCGAGAGCTAAAATCCAACCTTTGGTGCTTCCTCAGCCCCTTCGGTGGTAGCCTTGAAGGGCTCCATCGGCTTGGCGCCATGGATGATTTTTGCGCCAATGATGTCGGGGAAGGTGCGGATCGTGGTGTTATAATCTTGCACCGCGGCATTATAATCGCGCCGGGCGACCGCGATCCGGTTCTCGGTACCCTCTAACTGGCTTTGCAGCGCAAGGAAATTCTGGTTGGATTTCAGATCAGGATAAGCCTCTACCGTTGCCAGCAAGCGGCCCAAAGATTGCGACAACGCACCCTGTGCCGCGGCAAATTCGGCGATTTTGGCGGGGTCGCCCAAATCATCGGCGCTTACCTGGATAGATGTCGCCTTTGCCCGTGCTTCGACCACAGCGGTCAAGGTGCCTTGTTCCTGTTTGGCAAAACCTTTGACCGTTTCCACCAGATTGGGGATCAGGTCGGCGCGGCGTTGATACTGGCTTTCGACATCGGCCCATTTGGCCTTGGCATTTTCCTCTGCGGTGGGGACGCTGTTGATCCCGCACGCGCTCAGGCTAAGGGCCAGCGCGGGGACAATCAGAAATTTGGTTAGCTGGGACGTCATGGGTCACTTCCTCCAAAGCATTGTGTCAAAGCATAGGATAGGAATTGTTACATGGCTGCGCAATGGGAAGTCTCGACAAATCGGCGTAACCTGACGTAAACGGCCAATGAAACCTATTGGAGAATGTTATGTGGAGTGAGTTCAAGGATTTCATCGCGCGCGGCAACGTCATGGATTTGGCGGTCGCGGTTATCATAGGCGGGGCGTTCGCGACGATCACGACGTCGCTGACCGGAGATATCATCATGCCGCTGATCAGCGCGATTTTCGGCAATGCTGATTTTTCCAGCAAATTCATCCTGCTAGGCGCAGTGCCAGAGGGCGTAGATGCGACCAACTATGCGGCGTTAAAGGCAGCTGGCGTGCCGATGCTGGGCTGGGGCCAATTTCTGACCGTGGTGATCAATTTCGTCATTCTGGCCTTCGCGATTTTCATGCTGGTGCGCTATGCGAACAAGGTCATGAAGCCCGCCGCGCCAGCCGACACTGGGCCGACCGATGTTGAGCTGTTGACGGAAATTCGCGATTTGCTGAAGAAGTAGGCCTCTCAGTATAGGCGGTTCGGTCGTTGCGGAAAAAGCATGGCAAAAACCCCGGCACCTTATGGGGATGGGTGCCGGGGCCGTGCTTGACCAGTTAGGAAGGACCAGCAACCTAACGGATCAGACTCAGCACATTCTGTTGCGACTGATTGGCCTGGGCCAGCATCGCGGTGGATGCCTGGCTCAGGATTTGCGATTTCGCGAGCGCGGTGGTTTCTGCGGAGAAATCGACATCCTCAATCCGGCTGCGCGATTCGGTGATGTTGGCCACCCGGTCGGTTAGGTTCGACACCGTTGTTTGCAAACGGTTCTGCGCCGCACCCAGAGTAGCTTGTGCGGTCGAAATGCTGTCGATCGCGGTGTCGAGTAGGCCGAGCGCAGTGTCCGCACCGCCAGCGGTCGAGACATCAACCGCCGCAACCGCCAGCGCGGCTGCATTGACGTCGGTCAGCGTTATATCGACCGTTTCGCCGGAGTCCGATCCAGTCTGGATTGCA
>JBGSLY010000094.1:0-1753 GCA_041740435.1 Parasphingorhabdus sp. | reverse complement strand
CCTCTGCAGCCCCGTCCGACAGAAGATTTTTGCGGAGCAGATCGCGGACGGTTTCCGAGATGTTCGAGTCCATTTCCAGCCGGATCACATCCCCGCGCCGCCGCTGCTTAATCGCGCTGCGGAAATAGCGAACCAGATCTTCGGCTTCTTCTTCGACCTCAATATCGCTATCGCGTATCACCCGGAACAGGCCACTTTCCAAAACATCATAGCCGGGGAAAAGTTGCGACGAATGCCAGGTAATGGCCGATTCAATCGCTACATAAACCGCCTCGTCGCCTGGCATTCTTATGAAGCGAGGTAGGCCGGAGGGAATCATCACCAATTCGCGAATCAACTTCGCATCGGAACGCCTCTGCAGATCAAACACGAGACACAGGCCGGTGTTGGCGATGAACGGAAACGGGTGCGCAGGATCGAGTGCTTGCGGCGTTAGCACGGGAAACACCTGGTCGCGAAAGTAGCTTGCGAGCCAACTCTGTGCCTTTTTGCCTAGTGCGTCAGCATCCAATACCGATAGCCCGACCAGCCGAAGCTGTTGTTGCAAATCGGTCCAAACCCGCTGCTGCTCCTCCACTAGCTGGTTGGATGCAATGGCGATTGCCTCCAATTGCTGTGTAGCATTTAATCCATCGGCGGAGCGTTCATCGACATTGCCGCGAAACTGACCCACCAACCCGGCCACGCGCACCATCGAAAACTCGTCCAGATTGCGCCCGGAAATAGAGAGAAACCTGAGCCGCTCCAAAAGCGGTTGCGCAGCATTTTGCGCCTCTTCCATCACACGCTGATTGAACGCGAGCCAGCTGAGTTCCCGATTGAAATAGCGCGCCTGTTCGCGAGGCAGATCGGCGGACTTATCAGTACCGCTCTCTGCGGACACAGTTTGGTCAATCACTTCCTTCTCCATCGAACAAACCGGCCTGATGCTCTTCGCTGCGCGCCTGCAATAGTTGTTTGGCCATGGCAAGGTTGATCGGCTTGCGCAGTTCGCTCGACAGATGGCCCGCTTCTTCGATCATAAACTGCGCCTCCTGATAGCTCCGCTCCATCCGCCGCGCGAGATAGTGCACAACATCATCAGCGATATGTAGCCCCTGATCATGCGCATGTTTGTGCAGCAACCCAATTAACATTTCCTCATCCGGCGGTCCAATGTGCCACAATTGCGCGGAGGCGATCCGCGACTTTATGTCCGGAATAGCAATATCCCATTCCGACGGCAATTTTTGTGACAAAAGCAGCAAAGGCTTATTTTCCGATGCCGCCCGGTTCCAAATATGAAAAAGATCCTCGGCGGACTGCGTCTCTGCGTCATCGACGGCATATCCGCTCGACAATGCCGCGAACCTAGACGCCATTCGGGATTTGCCCGATTTTGCCGGGCCTGTCACAATAGAGGCGACACCCGGCCATTCGCGCCAGTTAGCGATATGGTCCATCAGAGCTGCAATGCCGGGAGAGACGATCAAGCGATCATCATCACCCCCATTGTTGAAGGATAATGGCAAGGCAATCTGTTTGCCGCCGCCGCGGTTCACAGGATGATGGGATTTTCTGATCACGTGCCGCCATTGTCGGGAGCAGGCGCGGAATCGCCGCCGCGCCGGATACGCAGGGCGCCTGCGCCTTCGGTCACCTGCCAACCGCGAGCGCGTAGTGCCGCTGCCAAAACTGCCAAGTCACCGCGATATAGCACCCGCATCACCGACACGCCGCCGAGCGCCAGACTGGTCGTAGCCGCAGAAGCGAC
>JBGSLY010000093.1:0-3793 GCA_041740435.1 Parasphingorhabdus sp. | reverse complement strand
GCGATTACCGCCGCGACCAAATATATCGTCGGGCATAGCGACGTGATGATGGGATCGGTTACCGCTTCTGCGAAGACCATCGACGCGCTGCGCGCCACGGCAAGACTGTTGGGGCATGTGGTATCACCCGACGACGCTTATCTGGCCCTTCGCGGGCTTCGGACGATGGCGGTGCGGCTGCAGCAGCATCAGCATTCGGCGCTGACCATCGCACATTGGCTTGTCTCCCGCGACGAGGTCGGCACGGTCTATCATCCCGCCTTGCCCGGATCGCCCGGCAACGCGTTGTGGAGCCGCGATTTTTCCGGTTCATCCGGCCTGTTCTCCTTCACCTTGAAGGGCGGGAACAGCAAGTCCCGCGCGGCGTTCATTGACGCCCTGTCGCTTTTTGGTATCGGCTATAGCTGGGGCGGATTTGAAAGCCTAGCCTTGCCAGTCAATCCAAGCCGATATCGCACCGCTACCCAATGGGAAGCCGATGGGCCGTTAATCCGGCTGCACATTGGTCTGGAGGATGCGGGCGACTTGATGGCCGATCTTGCCAAGGGCTTTGCCGCCGCGCATAACGCTAAGTAATGCTCGACTGTATCATCCAAAATTTTCCCATGCTGTCGCCCATGATGGCGATGGAGTCACCGTCGATGGCGCAATTTGTCGAAGGCGGTGTAGCGGCAGGTCTTGTTGTCCTGTCGCTGTTTGCGGGATGGTACCTCAGCCAACTAATTGGTCCGCGTCTGCGCAAAATCTGGGAAACCCGGGCCGGCTATGAAAGCGAACTGGCCGGCCGCCGCATTCGCGACATGGTGCGCCGGGCGACCACATTCATTTTGTGCGGAATATTGCTCGCCATCTGGCCATGGGCGTTGATTGGCAAAGTGGTGCTGGCGCTGACCATCGCGATCACCATGGGCCTGTTTACCAATGATCTGATCCGCGGCGTGCGCATGCCCGATTGGTTGGGCACGATCATGGGGCTTGTGGTTTTTGCCGCGATGGCGGTCGGGCTGGTCGGCGATATTTCCCGCATTACCTTCGCGATGGAACAAGTGGGCATTGATATCGGCAACCGGCGGATATCGCTGCTGCTGGTCGTGCGCATCGCGATGACGGCGGTGATTCTGCTGGCGGTGGCCCGCGCCTTGATGAAGCTCGCCAATCACGTGATCGGCAACAGTACGCTCGACGGGGCGCAGCAGGTGCTGGGGCAGAAGCTGGTTACCGTGGCGATTTTCGGCATTGCCTTTGTCTTTGGCCTTGACGTGCTAGGCATCGATCTGACCGCACTGGCGGTGTTTTCCGGTGCATTTGGCCTTGCCATCGGGTTCGGGATGCAGAAAACCATTGGCAATCTGATCGCCGGGATCATTCTGCTAATGGACCGTTCGATCAAGCCGGGGGACGTGATCGCGGTCGGTAAGAGCTTTGGCTGGGTCAATAAAATCGGCGTGCGCGCGGTGTCGGTGCTGACCCGCGAAGGCAAAGAGCATCTGATCCCCAACGAAGACCTGATGACGCGCGAGGTGGAAAACTGGTCTTATTCTAGCCCCAATGTCCGGATCAGCTTGCCGGTGAGTGTCTCCTATAACAGCGATATGGATCAGGTCATGGCCCTGTTAAAAGCCGCCTGCCGCGATGTGCCCCGGGTTTTAAAGCGTCCGGAGGCCGTGGTCTGGATGACCGAATTTGGCGACAACGGTGTCCATTTTGAACTGCGCTTCTGGATCAACGATCCGCAGGACGGGGTGGGTAATATCAAAGGTGCGGTGTTCAAGCGGGTTTGGGATTTGTTCAAGGAAAACAATATCGAAATCCCGTTCCCACAGCGCGAAGTGCACCTGCGAACGGCGACACCGCTCCCGACCGATTCGCTATAGTTTCAGTTGGACGTGCTCAGCTTGACCAGCCGGTACAAGGTGACCGCCCGTTTTTCGATCTCGCGCTGCAATCGCTCTGCGGCGGCGCTTGGGACATCTCCGCGGCGGTCTTTGCTGCCCAGCAAGTGCAAGGCTCCGGCACGGGCGATCGCGCATAGTTGATCGGTCAACGCGCCAAACCGTTGCTGCGTCATCGGCAGGCAGCGGTCATAGGCCCCGCGAATAACAGCGGGGTCCTGCCACGCAAATGCAGGGCTTTCGGGGCAGGCGGTCCATTGCCCCACCAACGCATGAACCGTTTCTATCGTCGAAAGCGCGCCAAACAGGTCAGGCGATTCGGTACTGGCGACAGGTTGGATCATGGCGGTCATGGTGCCTGTATAGGCATGAATGGTTAACCATGCCTAAAATTTGGGCATGTGCCCATGTGCCAATGTGGCCCCGCGGCCACACTATGCGACAAATAAGAGACAAAAGCCGAAATTCTGTTGTGCAGTGCAATATCTTAAGACAGCATCGCTAGGTCAATAGATTGCCGGTCTCCCCGTTCTGTGGGTCCAGAGCAACAGGACATATCAGGAGGGGCGAGACGCATCAGACCAGAAAGGGAAATCCATGCGCACGTCCAAATTTACCAATTCAACCCTTGCCGCCGCGTCGGCATTCATCGCCATCATGGCCGCCAATCCTGCCGCAGCGCAGGAAATCGAAGGCTCGGGCATCACTATTTCCGGCTCGGCAGCGCTGACCACCGACTATCGTTTTCGCGGTGTGTCGTTGTCCGGCGGCGATATAGCCATTCAGGGCAGCGTTAACCTCAACCACGACAGCGGGTTTTATACCGGCGTCTGGGCTTCTTCACTCGAAGGCAAGCTCAACCCCTATGGCGGCACCGAAGTCGATGTCTATGCCGGTTGGGCCGGTGAAGTTGCCTCTGGCGTTTCCGTCGATGTTTCCTTGGTATATTATGTCTATCCCAATGGAATCGCCGGTGCCGATCTCAACTATTTTGAACCGATTGTGAAAGTGTCGGGTACGCTTGGTCCTGTCGATATGACCGTTGGTGGCTCGTATTCTTGGAAGCAGGATTCGCTGGGCGGCAATGACAACCTCTATGGTTGGGTCGACCTTGCCGCTGCTATCCCGGAAACGCCGATCACTTTGAAGGCGCATCTGGGTTACACCGACGGCGCGCTGGCTCCGCCACTGCTCGCTGGCACCCTGGATGACACTGGTCTCGACTGGGCATTGGGCGCGGATTATGCGGTCACCGACAACCTGACTTTTGGTGTGCAGTACACCGGTGTAGAGGGTCCGTCGATTAACCGTTTCACCGACGATAGCATTTTGGCGACCTTGACCTTTGCTTTCTAAGCGCAGGAAAATCTGAAAAACGAAATAGGGGCGGCTGTCTAACGACAGTCGCCCTTCTTTTATGTCGCAAAGCATTTGCGTAGTTTTTACAAACAAACTCCCCGGCGCTGTGGTAGTTTTCTCGGCATTGTCGCAAATCAGAGGGAGAAATGCCGTGAACATAGTGCAAAAGAGTCTGGCGGAGTTTATCGGCACGTTTTGGCTGGTTTTCGGCGGATGCGGCAGCGCGGTGATTGCGGCCGGTTTCCCGGATGTCGGCATCGGTTTGCTGGGGGTCTCGCTTGCCTTTGGCCTTACTGTCTTGACCATGGCCTATGCCATCGGTCATATCAGCGGATGTCACCTCAACCCGGCGGTCACTATCGGCCTATGGGCGGGCGGGCGGATTTCTGCGAGCGATATTGCCCCTTATATCGCGGCCCAAGTGCTGGGCGCTATCGCAGCCGCGGCGACCCTGTATGTTATCGTCAGCGGCAATGCCGGTTATGATATTGCTGTCAATGGACTGGCCGCCAATGGCGTCGGATCGAAATCGCCGAGATCGG
>JBGSLY010000092.1:0-4103 GCA_041740435.1 Parasphingorhabdus sp. | reverse complement strand
TCGGGGTGAAACTGAACGCCGACAAACCACGGATGATCCGGCCGCTCGACAATTTCCGGCAGTTCGCCATCGGGTGACATGCCAGAGAATATCAACCCAACCTGCTCCAGACGCGGCACATAGGATTTGTTGACCTCATATCGGTGCCGATGCCGCTCGCTAATTCGGGTGCCGCCATAGATATTGGCGACCAAAGAGTTACCGGCCAGTTGCGCCTCATAGGCCCCAAGCCGCATGGTACCACCCAGATTGCCGCCTTGTTCCCGCTTTTGCAGCCCTTCCTGCGACATCCACTCGGTTATCATGCCGACCACGGGTTCCTGAGTTTCCCCGAATTCGCTGGTGGACGCATCGGCCATGCCTAGCTGATTGCGGGCCGCCTCGATGCAGGCCATTTGCATGCCCAGACAAATGCCGAAAAACGGAACATCATGTTCGCGGGCGAACTTGACCGATCCAATTTTACCTTCGCTGCCGCGTTCGCCAAAACCGCCGGGAACCAAGATCCCATGCAGCGGTTCCAGCTTGGCAACTAGATCCTCGTCATTTTCGAACATTTCCGCATCGAGCCACCGGACATTCACTTTGACGCGATTGGCTAGGCCGCCATGGAAAAGCGCCTCTTGCAAGGACTTATAGGCGTCTTGCAGCACGACATATTTGCCGACCACGCCGATTGTCACCTCCCCTTCGGGATGACGGATACGCTCCATCGTGTCGTACCAGCGGCTAAGATTGGGCGCCGGGGCATCGGTAATTCCAAAGGCGCGCAAGACCTCAGCGTCCAGCCCTTCTTCATGATATTGCAGCGGCACATCATAAATCGACGCAGCATCCAGCGCGGGGATCACTGCTTCTTTGCGCACATTGCAAAACTGGGCGATTTTCGCCCGTTCGCTCTCGGGCAAAGGATGTTCACATCGACACAGCAAAATATCGGGCTGAATCCCCAGCGACGTCAGTTCGCGCACACTATGCTGGGTCGGCTTTGTTTTTATTTCACCCGCATCGGCGATATAGGGGACCAAAGTGACATGGACCGATACCGCATTCTCGCGCCCCACTTTGTTACGCAATTGCCGGATTGCTTCAATAAAAGGCAGGCTTTCGATATCGCCCACTGTTCCGCCAATTTCGCACAGCACAAAATCCAGATCATCGGTTTCGGCTTCGGCAAATTCCTGAATCGCATCGGTAACGTGCGGAATGACTTGCACCGTCGCGCCGAGGTAATCGCCGCGCCGTTCCTTGGCGATGATCGACTGATAGATTCTGCCCGAGGTTACATTGTCCGTCTGGCGCGAGGGAACGCCGGTAAACCGCTCATAATGCCCCAAATCCAGATCGGTTTCCGCACCGTCATCGGTCACATAGACTTCGCCATGCTGATAGGGGGACATGGTCCCGGGATCGACATTAAGATAGGGATCAAGTTTGCGGATGCGGACCCGATATCCGCGGGCCTGCAGCAAAGCTGCAAGGCTTGCCGCCATAAGACCTTTGCCAAGCGAAGAAACCACGCCGCCGGTTATAAAAATGAAACGCGCCATGGGAAGAAGGGCCTAAGCCGATTGCAGCCCCCAAGACAAGGGTGCGAATCCGAACAAGGAAAATATTTTGCTTATCTTGCCGATTGGGCAGGAAAATTACTGATCAAGCGGCACACCGTCTACGGGCTGTTCTGCCGATGGAACTGGCGCAGCTCCAGTTGCCTGACTGGCCGCTGCCGAGAGGGGATCGGCGCTCGCGTCACCCAATGGCACCGCATCTGCGGGCGCTGCCGGAGCAACAGGAGCCGCCGCCGGGGCCCGGTTCAATGTATCATCAATTGTCGAAGGGCTGCCCTTGGCCGCCGCGAGAACAGCAAGCGCGATAGACAGCGAGACAAACAGCACCGCCAGAACGGCTGTGGTGCGGGTCAGAAAATCGGCCGCACCGCGCGCCGACATCATACCCGAAGGGCTCCCGCCCACGCCCAGACCGCCGCCTTCAGAGCGCTGGATCAAAATGACACCGACCAAAGAGGCGGCAACAATGGCTTGCACAACCATCAGGAACAGAAACATATCGGCGTCAATCCTTCATAACTCGCTTGAGCGGCGCACATAGCGACGAGGGCGGTCCGTTTCAACCAATTCCGTTTAGCAGGCTGCAGCCGCCGCGATAATCGGACCAAATTTGTCCGCCGAGAGGCTGGCGCCGCCAACTAGGCCGCCATCAACATTAGCAATGGCAAGCAGTTCGCTGGCGTTGCCGCCATTCATCGAACCACCATATAGGATCCGCACCGCAGTCCCTCCGTCCTGTATCAGATTTGCCAATTCATCGCGGATGGCCAAGTGCATTTGTTCGACATCGGCGGCGACGGGTACCCTGCCCGTCCCTATGGCCCAAACCGGTTCATAAGCAATCGTCAGCCAGTCGGCGGTCGCACCATCGGGGAAAGAACCGCGCAATTGTCCGCAGACAACCTCTATCGCACGACCGGCATCGCGCTCTGCCTCGATTTCACCAACACATATTACGGCACCTAGACCGGCGTTATGCGCCGCTTCCGCTTTGCCCTTTACATCGGCATCGGATTCTCCTTGATCGGCTCTGCGTTCGCTATGCCCAACAATCACGAAATCCGCCCCGATTTCCGCCAACATCGCAGCCGAAACACAGCCGGTATGCGCGCCTGAGGTTGCGGCATGGCAATCCTGTGCCCCCAGCGAAAAACCCTCCGCAGCTGCCCGTGCCCTTTCAATCAGCGTAAATGGCGGGGCAACCGCCACGTCAACTCCGGGAGATGTGCGCGCCAAATCGGCTATCGCTGCTATATTGGGCAAATCGACCTGTCTGCCATTCATTTTCCAGTTGCCGACAATATATTTCCGATTGGCCAAAATCCGTCTCCCCATGGCTGTTCTCAATTGGGCAATTGGTATCAAAGCCGCAAGATTTTGCCAATGCACCATTTCCCGAGAAGTAGGCGCGCCCTTTTCCTTGAACCTTGTGAACAAGCCGCTTAAAGCGGCACAAAATCCGGGCGATGCTGCCCGCAAAGGATGTAGACCCACCATGATTCAGTTTTTCCGCGGTATTTTTCAATCCAAACTCGGCTTGTTTTTGTCGCTGGCCTTCGTCGGATTGATCGCCATCGCGTTTGCCTCCAGCGATATTACCCAAACTGGCGCTTTTGGCGGAGTGACTGGCACCGGTACGGCAGCTGAAATTGGCAGCGAAGAACTCAGCACCGGGGAAGTATCGCAATCGGTCAACAATGCCTTTCGCGCGGCCCAGCGGGAAAACCCTGGCTTGGACATGAAGATATTCGTTCAGCAGGGCGGATTTGAAGATGTGCTAGACCGACTGATCAACAGCGCAACCATCAGCGCGTTTGGTCAGAAATACGGCGTTGTCGCCGGCAAACGGCTGGTCGACAGCGAGATTGCCAAAATTCCCTCCTTCCAAGGCGCTGATGGCAAATTCAGTAACGACACTTTTCAAATGGCGTTGCAGCAGCAAGGCTTGCGCGAAAGCCAATTGCGCGATGATTTTGTCCGCAATCTGATTGCCGATCAGCTGCTGCCCATTGCCGGATTTGGCGTTTCTGTTCCGCGGAAATTGGCCCTACCCTATGCTTCTTTGGTGCTGGAAAAGCGCGAGGGCACCGTTCTGATCGTGCCTTCAGCGGCCTTTGTCCAAGGCATCGATCCTTCGCCCGCCGCTATAGCCGCGTTTTACAGCAAGAGCGCAGCACGCTATGCTATCCCTGAACGTCGCTCCGTCAAATATGCGCTATTTTCGAAGGACCGGTTCAACGAAACGGTCAAGGCCAGCGATGCAGAAATCCAGAAATATTTCACGGACAATAAAGCCAAATATGCCGCCAGCGAAACTCGCGCGCTGGAGCAGGTGATCGTTCCGACCGAGGCAGCAGCCAAAGCGTTGGCAAGCGAAGTAGCAAAAGGCAAATCTCTATCTGCTGCGGCTTCTGGTGTCGGCCTGTCTGCCGCCGAACTCGGCGATATGACCAAAGCGGCATTGACCAGTCAGGCCTCCAAAGCGGTCGCCGATGCGGCCTTTGCTGCATCGTCCGGGGCAATATCTGCTCCCGC